>CALRSN020000186.1:0-5578 GCA_943370865.1 Bordetella parapertussis | reverse complement strand
CCCGGACCACGGCCCGTTCCACCACCACCAGTGGTACGACGTCTTTGTCCGCCGGGGCCACCAGCACCGGGGCCACCAGGTCCACGGCCACGGCCACGGCCACCACGACCACCTTCAGCCTGTGCTTCTGCTTCGAGGCGTGCTGCTCTCTTTTCTGCATCATCACCTGCTGTATCTTCCACATCCTCTTCTTTCGCAGCTTGTCTTTCAGCCAAACCTTCTGCAATAGCAGCAGTGATATAGTTAGTGATGATAGCGATAGATTTAGTAGCATCATCATTGGCAGGGATAGCGAAGTCAACTTTGTTAGGATCGCAGTTGGTATCCACCACACCAAAGGTCATAATGCCGAGACGTTTTGCTTCAGCCAAAGCGATATGCTCATGACCGATATCCACGATGAACAAAGCAGCGGGTACACGACCCAGCTGGGCGATACCGCCTAATACTTTTTCCATCTTGTCCTTATCACGGCTTAACGTCAGACGCTCTTTTTTAGTAATGCTGTCGAAAGAACCATCGCCCAGCATTTTTTCAATGCTCTGCATTTTCTTCACACTCTTACGAACGGTGTTGAAGTTGGTCAGCATACCACCCAGCCATCTTTCTGTAACGAAAGGCATGTTCACTTTCCGGGCTGATTCGTTCACGATATCTTTCGCCTGCTTCTTGGTACCTACGAACAAAATTTTCTTACCGCTGCGGGCAATCGCTTTCATAGCTGCTGCAGTTTCCTGCAGGCATTCTACGGTTTTGTTCAGGTCAATGATGTGAATACCTTTCTTCTCAGCAAAGATGTAAGGCAACATCTTGGGGTTCCACTTCTTTTTCAGGTGACCGAAATGAACACCTGCATCGAGAAGCTGCTGTTGTAAGGATGTATTATTTTCCATTGTATTTGAATGATCTTTTTTAAAAATTGTTTGTGTTGACTCCAACGATTAACGTTTAGAGAACTGGTAACTACGACGAGCTTTCTTATGACCGAATTTCTTACGTTCAACAGATCTCGGATCCCTTTTCAGTAACCCTGCTGCTTTTAAGGCAGGACGGAAATCAGGATTCAGTTCCACCAGTACACGGGAGATACCGAGCATAGCAGCTTCTGCCTGTCCTTTCAGACCACCACCGGCCGCATTGATCTTGATATCAAATTTGCCGGTTACTTCAACCGTCTTCAGCGGACGCTCCACCTGGTTCTGTAAGTACACCAGGGGAAAATATTGTTTGTAGTCTTTATCGTTGATGGTGATGCTGCCGGTTCCTTTGGAAACGAACACCCTTGTCACCGCTTCTTTACGACGTCCTACGCTTGTTGTTTGTTTTTCCATTATTTATTGTTTGGAATGTTTTGAATTAGAATTTAAGTTCTTTAGGCTGTTGTGCTCCGTGCGGATGCGCTGTGCCGGTATACACGAATAATTTCTTGTACATCTTGCGGCCTAAACGGTTCTTAGGTAACATACCTTTTACCGCTCTTTCAATAACAACCTCAGGACGACGTTTTTGCAGGTTGGCAGCTGTTTCTTCTTTACGTCCGCCGGGGTAACCGGTAAAGTGGTCGTAAATTTTTTGTTCCAGTTTGTTACCGGTAAAAACAACTTTTTCGCAGTTGATCACAATGATATAATCACCGGTGTCAACGTGAGGAGTGTATGATGCTTTGTTCTTACCACGGAGTACCGCAGCAATCTTAGCACACATACGCCCAACGGTTTGATTAGTACCATCAACAACATACCATGTACGTTGCACGGTAGCCTCGTTCGCATGTTTGGTAGTGAAATGTAATTTGCTCATTTGAGAAAAGCTTTGAGCTGATTGCTGCGGGCGGCTGGCCCATCAGTTCAGCAGTTAAATAATAAACAGTTGAGCTATCCCTCAACCTGTTCCCTCACCCAGCCATAGCTGTTTTTGGGGCTGCGAAGATAGGTTTGGGTAAATTCTTAACCTAAAAATCGGGGAGGAAATTTATATGACACCTTTGCAATGTATTGATTTTCAATAAATATTTTGCTCGTTATTTTTAACAGGTGCCGGGGTAGGTGTCAAAAAATCAAAAAAGCGAAAGCTGGTTCTGGTCAGGCACCCGTTTTTTGGAAACGATCCGGGTCGGTTGGTTTCCTTTATGAATAGAAAATACAGCCGTTTCCTGGTAGCGGGAAGCCACCGTAATCTTTGTGGACCCGGCCTGCTGGCTGAACAGTCGTTCCACCAGTTCAGGAGAGTTATTATTCTTGGAAAGATGGGATAATATCAGGTGCTCCAGCAATGAACTCCGGTGTTTGGTAAAAAGTTCCAGGGCCTGTGTGTTGGACAAGTGCCCGTCATCCCCACTGATACGCTGTTTCAGGTAATAAGGATAACTGCCATTCATGAGCATATCCTCGCAATAGTTTGATTCAAGAAAAGCAGCATGGCATTGCTTGAAATAACGGGTGAGCCGTTTGCAGGAATAACCAATATCCGTGAATACTCCCACGTTCACACCATTACCCGAGATCAAAAAACTATGCGGATCAGCTGCATCATGCGATTTTACAAAAGGAGTAACGGCCAGTTGACCAATAGTCACCGGTTTATCCGCTTCAAAAGAACGGATCAAATGCTCTTCAATGGGGATCTTACTTCCTTTCAGCGTGTTGCTGGTAATATATACCGGCAGCTGGTATTTTTTGGAGAGGGCCGGGATACCTGTGATATGATCGGAATGTTCATGCGAAACAAAAATGGCTTTCACTTTCTCCATCTCCAGCCCTGATCGTTTCATCCGCTTCTCGGTTTCCCGGCAGGAAATGCCTGCATCCACCAGCACAGCTTCCTCGCTATTACCTACATAATAACAATTGCCATTGCTCCCCGAGTTCAGCGATGAAAAGTATAACCCCATACGAATCAAAAATAGCTAATAAGCGTTAACGGATCAGCTCTCCCACCAATTGTTCGTGGTATAATTTGTACCCAATACCGTTGGCTCACCGATCATTGGAGTGTGGACAGGAATATTCAGTTCTTTTGCCCTGGCCAGTACTCTTTTCACGGGCTCATTCCAGGCATGCATGGCCAGCGAAAATTTTCCCCAGTGAACAGGCAATAATAATTTCGCCTGCAGGTCAGCCGCTGCCTGCACGGTTTCCTCCGGCATCATATGGATCAGTGGCCACATTTTGTTGTACTGCCCGGCTTCCAGCAGGGCAATATCAAAAGGCCCGTATTTCTCCCCGATGGTTTTGAAATGACTGTCATAACCCGAATCGCCACCAAGGAACAGACGATGTGTTGCTGTTTGCAACACAAAAGAAGACCAAAGTGTCTGTGCCCTCTTGATGCCACGACCGGAAAAATGACGTGCTGGTGTTGCGATCAATGTCATTGTTTCACCCAACTGCTGTTCTTCCCACCAATCCATTTCGGTGATGATGCCCGTGTCAATACCCCAGTGCTTTAAATGAGAACTGATACCAAGCGAACAATAAATGGCTTTTACTTTCTTTTTTAGTTTCAGAATGGTTTTATAATCCAGGTGATCATAATGATCGTGGGTGAGAACCAGGTAATCGATCACCGGCATATCTTCTGCTTTATATACATCACTTCCGGGAAAAGCTTTCACCATAAAGGAAAGCGGTGCTGCATTACCACTGAAGACAGGATCAATTAAAAAATTCTTCCCGGCTATGCGAATGAAATAAGAAGAATGTCCAAACCATATAATGACCGGCTCCTCGAGATGAAGAGCATTCAGATCTGTTTTTACCGAAGGCAATACTTTCGCCGGTGCAGCGTCTTTATTCTTCTTAAAAAAATCTTTGGTCATCTTCCAGTAGGAAGCATCTTCCGCCATCATGGGTGTGACAGATAAATTTTCAAACCCTTTTGTTTTAAAGTGGGGAGATTGTTTCAATCGCTCCAGGTGTTGACCTGAAGGAAGCTTACCGGTTATTTTCAGTGACATCGCT
The DNA here is from genome assembly GCA_943370865.1 of Bordetella parapertussis. Taxonomy (GTDB): domain Bacteria; phylum Bacteroidota; class Bacteroidia; order Chitinophagales; family Chitinophagaceae; genus CADEDV01. The sequence goes on along the minus strand of CALRSN020000186.1, from coordinate 1,619 downwards.
GGTTCATTTTCTCCTGCAAATTAATAAAGCCGGCCAGGACAATGCTGAATTGAACAGGAACTTAGGTAAACCGGGCCAAACGACCGGTCAACGAACAGGCAGCGCTGATGAATTTTTTATTCTGTAGCAGGTTTCACCGGCTCCACCACGATACGGGTATGTGTAAGATGCTTAATCAGTACAGGTATAATATCGCCTTCTTTGATTTCCTCCCTGCCTTCAACAGGTAAAGCCAGTCTTGCCTGTACCTTATCATCAAAGAGGTTGAGGAAAACAGCATGCGGGGTGATTTTAGTAACCGCTGCATCAATATCGATCTTGTTATTGAAATGCTGCACCGCTTTCCGGTATTGAGGGATATAGTTGTGTGAGAAAAGTTCAGCCGTAATAGCATTGGGTTTTTCCAGGTTCAGCAAACGGAATGTGATCGCTTCGTTGGCCGCTGTTTCAGCCGGTGGCACTTCCCAGGGAGAAACGATAAGCGGAAAAAAAATATAACTGTCCCACTCTTTTACAAAGTAATTCTCTTCCACCTTTTTCAGGTAGCCGGAGAACCGGTTCTCAATGGCGGCTTTCTGGATCAATAGATCAATAGCAGTGTTGTGGAGGTACTTAATATTATAAGCCGTCATCTTATCACCCCTATCAGAAAGCTTTAACTGGAAATTAATCACATCCCCGATCCGGTAATGATGGGGCTTCTTGTCATTGCCGGAAGCATCAGTTTTAAAGTTGACCGATTTGGCTTTGTTATTATGCGTATAGTCGATCGTGGCAAAATGCTTTTCAAAATTGACGAACGATATCGTTCCCTTGTATTGTTGCAGGTCTTTTTCCATTCCGGTACAAATGTAGGTCTAAGCGGCTTAACCATTCCTAACAGCCGGCGCCTCATTTGAAAATTGCCGCTTATATTTATTCCTTAATCAGTTAGTATGTCAACACATTTGCTAAACAGGACCCATTTTGGTGATCCGAAAAATGCCGGCAACCTCATGACTTTGGAAGAAGCCCATGCTTTATTGCATGAATGGGTGCCCAATGAAAAACTCCGCCTGCATATGAAACAGGTGGCCGCCAATATGAAAGCCTGGGCCATCGAAAAGGAAGGTGCCGATGAAACAACTGCCCTAAAATGGGAACTGGCCGGTTTGCTGCATGATGCTGACTGGGAAAAATATCCCGATGACCATTGCCGCATTATCATTGAAGAATTAGAAAGAAGGAATATAGACCCGGATATTATCCGCTGCATTGCCTCCCACGGGCCGAAAGTATTTGGTGTGGAGCCGGTCAGCAAAATGGACAAGATGATCTATGCAATAGATGAATTATCCGGTTTTACCCATGCTGCTGCCCTGATCCGCCCGACACTCTACGAAGGACTGGAAGTAAAAAGTGTATTGAAGCGATTAAAAACTCCTTCTTTCGCCGCCCAGGTAAGCCGGGAAGATATTACCGATGCGGTTGCAAGAATTGATGTGACACTGGAGGACCTGATAGCATTTATTATTGAACATCAGCGAGAGGTGAAGTGAGTCAAATAAGAAATAATAATTCCATGGTTAAAAATTTACCTCTAAGATGACAAGTATCACTATAACGGGTTAATAAGGTCA
>CALRSN020000185.1:0-5580 GCA_943370865.1 Bordetella parapertussis | reverse complement strand
GATACATTCATTCATCGTCAGCTTGGGATTGGCATTGGTGGAAGGATTTTCAACACCGATAGATTGATACCCGTTTTTGATGATAGCATAGTTCAGCACATTATTGATACTACTGCCGAGAAAATAAATGCCGGGCCAGCTGGCGGGATAGTCTTTATAAGGGTCATCCATCCTGTCACCCTGGAAAATAACACGGTCTGCTGTATCTTTTAAACCGTTTACCTGTAATGTACCTTCTACAATAATCGGTGCATCTGCATGTACATATATGCGACAGCCCTTGTTGATTGTAAGTGTCTGGTTGGTATCTACATACAAATAGCCGAGTATTACATAGGGCAGGTCATTATTCCATGTTTCATTGGTCAGCACTTGTTTATTACGGAGGAAATGGGCGTTCTGTCCCCAGGCTTCTAATTGTACCAGCCTGTTTGTTCCATTATAACTGATTTGGATGCTGTCTCTCACAATGAAAGGAAGGTTAGTTGCATTCGGATTAATATTCACTTGCGCAAAAACATAGAGGCTGTCGTTGGCCTCAATCTCAAGATTGGTTACCTCAGGTCCGGTAGTTCCGTCCACATTTATTTTATAAGCTGAACTGTTACCACCCATCAGTTTGACGGAACTGATACGCAGCTTTTGGTCATTCTCATTAACGATCTTGAAGGTTTTGGTAACAGAGCCTGCTGTTGCAAACACGGTATCATATTTCAAGGTATCGATGGTAATAGTGACCCTTGCATCCGGGGAAGTAATAAAGGATTCTTTCCGGCAGGACAGAACGAGCAGGCAACAGGATAACAAGAGCAGGCTTACAATTTTCATTAGTATCAAAAATAGCCCAACAAATTGAGATTAACGAGCCGAGTAGCAAAGACAGGCTACACTAAGCTTTACATTTTCTGCTTTCAGTAATGTGGAGCCACAGGATTCAAGAGTAGCACCAGTGGTGATGACATCATCTACTAAAAGAATGTGTTTACCTGCTATGGCAGCGGGATCAGTAAGTACAAATTTCCCCTCCATGTTCTTCCATCTTTCAATACGACCTTTTTTGGTTTGTGTTTCTGTATGTTCTGGCCTTGTAATCACATTGTTTAAAATGGGCACGGGGAGCTGCGACCGGATACCTTCACATAATAACATGGATTGATTATAACCTCTTTTTTTCTCTTTCACCGGGAATAGTGGTAAGGGAATCATGGCATCAACAGGAAACCTACCGGATCTTTTCAGCAGATCACCCATGAGTTGACCCAATTGTATGCCCAGTTCTTTATTGCCTTTATATTTTACCTGGTGCACCAGTTTCTGCACTAATGATTCTTTAGTAAAATAATAACTGGCGGTGGCCTGTTCTAAAGGCAGGCGGCCATAGAATCTTTTTTCAATGGGATTGCCCGGGTGTTTCTCAAAAAAGGGTTGGGGAATGGCTTCCAGGCATTGCAGGCAGAGCATGGAATGTTTGCTAAGCAAATCACTGCCGCATCCGTCACATATATGCGGGAAAAGTAAATGAAGAAAAGAATCCTTTATTTCACGAAGGCTGACCATAAAACTATTTTATTTATCCCTTCGCTACTTCATGCCTTAAAATAAATACTGGTAAACTTCTTCCACCCTGCCCATTGTTACTACTTCGATATTGAACTTCTGTTTAGCTAAGCCTTTCTGGTTGTACTTGGAAACAATGATCTTTTCAAACCCCAATTTTTCCGCCTCTGCTATGCGCTGCTCAATACGATTGACGGCTCTTATTTCGCCACTCAATCCCACTTCCCCTGCAAAGCAAAGATGCTGTGGTAAGGGCACATCCTCGTAGGAAGATAATAAAGAACAAAGAACAGCGAGATCAATTGAAGGGTCTTCTACTTTGATGCCGCCGGCTATATTTAAGAAAACGTCCTTCATGCCAAAATGAAAGCCACCTCTTTTTTCCAGGACTGCTAATAATAATTGTAAACGGCGCAGGTCAAAGCCAGAAACCGTTCGCTGTGGTGTTCCGTAAACTGATTGGGTGACCAGTGCCTGCACTTCGATCAGCAATGGTCTTATTCCTTCAATCGTAGCAGCTATCGCAATACCACTCAGCTGATCTTCTTTTTGTGTGATGAGAATTTCACTGGGATTGGTTACGGCCCGCATACCAGTATCCGTCATTTCATAGATGCCCAGTTCAGCAGTGCTGCCAAAACGATTCTTTAGTGTACGCAGTATCCGGTAGGCGTAATGGCGGTCACCTTCAAACTGCAGTACGGTATCCACCATATGTTCCAGGATCTTTGGTCCGGCGATACTTCCATCCTTGGTAATATGACCGATCAGGAAAACAGGCGTATTTGTTTCTTTGGCAAATCGTTGAAATTCGGCTGTGCATTCCCGTATCTGTGATACGCTGCCGGGGGATGAATCAATGAACGGTGTATGTAAAGTTTGAACCGAATCAACAATAACAAGTTGTGGTTTCAGTTTTTTTATTTCCTGGAATATGATCTGCGTGGATGTTTCGGTTAGCAGGTAAAAATTTTCCCCATATGCAGCTGATGGGGTTTGTTTCAAACGATCAGCCCGCATTTTGATCTGTTGTTCACTTTCTTCACCACTGATATAAAGAACGGTGATATCTTTTATCCATAATCCATTTTGCAGGAACAGGGTTGATTTACCAATTCCTGGTTCACCGGCTACTAAAACAATACTTCCGGGAACAATGCCACCTCCTAATACACGATTCAATTCTGTATCTGACGTAGCAATTCTTTTTTCTTCACTGCTTTTGATCTCCAGTAATGAAACGGTCCGGTTGGTTCTTTTTTCTTCGTTATAATCTTTCCAGCCATTATTGTTCTTACTTGGTTCTTTTTGCACCAGTTCTTCAACAAATGTATTCCACTGTCCGCAGGATGGACATTGACCTACCCATTTCACACTTTCATAACCGCATTGCTGACAAAAAAATGCTGACTTGGTCTTACTCATGTGTTAAAGGTAACTGATCAAAAAAAACTGGATGAAAAAGGTAAAGGATTTTGAATGCTAACTAGGTAAAAAAGAAAAATAAACAGCAGAAAAAAATATACGGCGTGAAGGAAATTTATAAAATGAAAAAGGGTCAATCTTGACGACTGACCCTCTTACTTACTAACCCATTAAATTCTATTGCTAAGTTACAAATATGACCCACATTTCAAAATAAATTTTTGCTGCTGTTGATAACTTTAGGCTTTGAGAATATCAAAAAATGAGAATTGAATACTGTAAAAAAAATGAATCTAATTTGTTTATAATCATTTAGTTATGGGTGATCATTTTTATTGCCTGATCGGCTTTTATTCCTTGTTTTAAGAGCTTCATTATTTAATTGAGTGACAAAAAGGCTGAAAAAAGAGTAGTAATCCAAATGGCTGAAGATTTGTTATAAAAGCGTAGGAAAATTTAAAAATTAATCAAAAAATGACACCCTCAATTATGATCGTTTCGCTGGTATTTTTAGGTATCAGCATGTTGGTTTCGCTGGCGCTGAAAAATAAGTTCAAGAAGTACAGCCAGGTCCCATTATCCAGTGGCCTGAGTGGTCGTGAAATTGCCGAAAAGATGCTCCGGGAAAGTGGTATTTATGACGTAAAAGTGACCTCCGTGGAGGGCTTTCTCAGCGACCACTATAACCCGGTTAATAAGACCGTAAACCTTAGTCCTGAGGTATATAGTGGTACAAGTGTTTCCGCCGCTGCGGTGGCAGCTCACGAATGTGGTCATGCTGTTCAGCATGCAACTGCTTATAGCTGGTTGATGCTACGAAGTAAGCTGGTCCCGGCGGTACAGGTTAGCTCCTCGCTGGTAAATTGGGTATTATTGATCGGTGTGGTAATGGCCAGCTCCGGGAATACCACTCTTTTGTTGATTGGCATCATTATTTTCACCCTGACGGTTCTTTTTTCACTGGTCACTTTGCCGGTGGAATTTGATGCCAGCCGCCGGGCATTAGCCTGGTTAAATACAACGAATGTGACCAATTCCCAGGAGTACCCAAAAGCCAAAGATGCCCTGAAATGGGCGGCTACCACCTACGTTGTGGCGGCTTTGGCAGCTGTAGTAACATTGATACAATATGTCATGTTATATCTGGGTGCAAAAGACAGGGAATAGTTAATATAATAATTAATATTTATTTAAAAGCCGTGCAGCATATTGCACGGCTTTTTTTGTCTTAACATTTTATTAATATTTTAGCAACGCACTAAAATTACATGCACATGAGAAAAACAGCAGGCCTGATGCTGACGGTATTCCTATTATCCGTTCAGATGTTATGGGCTCAAAACAAAACAGTAATTGGAAAAATTACTGACAACAAAGACGGGTCTCCGATACCCGGCGCTTCTGTAACAGTAAAAGGATCAAGAAGCGGAACTACTTCGGGTTCAGATGGAACCTTCACTCTTTCGGTTCCTGAAAAAAGCAAAGCACTCGTTATTTCTGCCCTGGGTTTTGAATCCCAGGAAATAACCATCACCGGTTCTGCAGTGGAAGTTTCACTAAAAGCAGGAGCCACACAAAGCCTTGATGAGGTAGTGGTAGTGGGCTATGGAGGAAAAATCAAAAAAGACTTAACTGGTAACATTGCCAGGATTAAAGGGGCTGAAGTCGCAAATACCCCCGTAACAAATTTCACCCAGGCTATTCAGGGAAGAGCTGCAGGTGTTTTTGTAGAAGCCAATAACGGTAAAGTGGGAGAAGGAGTTAAAGTCAGGATCAGGGGTGGCGGTTCATTAACAGCTGGTAACGATCCATTGTATGTAGTTGATGGAGTACCTATTAATACAGATGGTCTTTCAGGTAATGCTTTGGCAGATATTAATTTCAATGATATAGAAACATTCGACATTTTGAAAGATGCTTCTGCCGCCTCTATTTATGGCTCCCGGGCAGCGGGAGGAGTTGTTATTATTACAACCAAAAAAGGTCGTGCAGGGAGAACTAATCTGGGTGTGAATTTTCAATACGGAACTAATAAGCCGACAGGCTACAGGAAATTCCTGGATGCACGTCAATATGTAGACCTTTTAAGAGAAGCAGCTATCAACAGTGATATTATAGAAGGAGTTGATCCATTAGATCCGGCACAATACCCGGGTTCATGGCTTCAGTTTGCCGAGAACAGGCTTACCCGTTATTCTGGCTATTCAAATTGGCGTAACCTGGAAACGAATACCGACTGGCAAAAATTAGCCTTCAATGATAATGCAACTACCAAAATGGTTGATATTACTGCATCAGGTGGTAATGATAAGACACGTTTTTATATCAGTGGCGGGTTCAATGATGTGGATGGTATTTTGATCCTGAATAATTTTCAGCGGATATCATCCCGGTTTAACTTAGAACATGATGCAAGTAATAAAGTAAAGATCGGGCTCAATCTTGGTGTGTCCCGTACGGTGGGTAACAGGAATAACCTTGATAATGCCTTCCAGACTCCCATGCAGTTAGTGGCATTAGCGCCAATTACTCCTGTCAGAGACCTAAACGGTGTATTGTATAATACACCCACCACTACCTATTATAATGGTTTGATTG
>CALRSN020000184.1:0-5594 GCA_943370865.1 Bordetella parapertussis | reverse complement strand
ATTTAAAAAAAGGTCTGTTTCAGTACAGGAACGACAGTATTTACCCTGCCGGTGAGGCTTAAATTGACTAACTTTATTTAATCACTGTACATCATCCTTATTTCCTGCTTACTAATGAGATTTGAAGCATTAACGATAAAAGATATTGCCAAAGCCCTGGGGCTTTCAACTTCCACTGTATCAAGGGCTTTAAGAGACAGTTACGAGATCAGCCCGGAAACAAAAAAGCTGGTGCTTGAATATGCGGAGAAGAACAATTATCACCCCAATCCCATTGCTTTAAGCCTTAAAGAAAGAAGAAGCCGGTCGATTGGTGTGATCGTTTGCGAAATCGCCAACAGTTTTTTCTCCCAAACGATCAATGGCATTGAATCTATTGCCTATAATAATGGTTATAATGTGATCATTTCGCAAAGCCGTGAATCCTTTGACCGGGAAATGATCAACCTTCAGTATCTCACTTCAAGGTCAATTGACGGACTTATCATCTCTGTTTCCACCGAAACCAGGGATTTCAGTTTTTTAAAAGAATTGCACGAAAGAGGAATGCCAATCGTATTCTTTGATCGTATCGTGGATGAAATTGAAACACACAAAGTGATTGTTGATAATTATAAAAGTGCCTATGATGCAACGGCTCACCTGGTGAAAAATGGTTACCAGCATATCGCCGCAGTATCCAACGCAGCTTATTTATCCATTACGAAAGAAAGGTTAGCCGGGTACCGGGCCGCTTTAGCTGATAATGGAATTGCTATCAATGAAGACCTGATCAAACATTGTCATCACGGAGGCATGATACTCGTGGAAGTGGAAGAAGCTGTAAACGAGCTATTACAGGCACCCGAAAAGCCAGATGCCATCCTTACCACTTCTGATAAGCTGACAACCGGCTGCTTCAGGATCTTAAAATCAAAAGGTATTAATGTACCCGCTGAAATGGGGCTGGTTGGCTTTTCCAACTCTGATCTTACAGAATTACTGGACCCGCCACTTACCATCATCAAGCAACCCGCTTTTGAAATGGGTGAAATAGCTATGAATCTTTTATTACAGCTCATCGAAAGCAAGAGACCGGTAAAGGAATTTGAAACAAGGGTACTGGCTTCAGAACTGATCACCCGTGGCTCCACGGTTGCTAAAAAAGCAAAAACTAAAACACTGGCCTGATCTTATTTACCGTTTCCGTATATATTTTGATTATTGCCGGTCTTAGCTGGTTCTTTTTGAGAAGCCGGTGCAGCAACCCCTAATTCTTTGATCCATTGTTCTGCGAAAGGTTTTGCCACACTATATACTTCTTTCCCTGCCCTGTAGATCTGTTTCCAGTCATACGCTTTACCCTCATAAGCAGGGTTTACAAATTTCTTATTGTTACCCGCCTGCTTCAGTTCAGCATTGAAATCAACAGTAGCAGCCAGCTCAAGGTATTTCTGCAGCCGGGCCGCTATGAGCTGGCGGTAATCCACGGGAAATTCTTTTTCCCACCGCACCATACTTTCCTGGTAATACTGTTTATCCCGTTCTGCCCTGTCCAACTCATCTTTGTACATATATGCTATGGTCTGGTTGTCGGGCTTTTTATACTCCTCAATACTCTTCTTGTTCATTTCCACCACCGGTTTCATGATCTTCGCCATTTCTGTGCTGGTTTTCATAATTCCCTCGCTTTCTTTCACCGATTTCTCCAGCTTGGCTATTTCTTCTTTACGTATCTCTTCTTTTGTTCTCACCTTACGGTCTGATGGCAAAGGTTTGGCTTGTTTACGCAGCAGGTCGTATTCTTTTTTGAAGGTTTCGCTGCCGATATATTGTTTGGTATACGCCAGGAGATCTTTGGCAACCGCAGCCCTGTTGCCCACAGCAATATTCCTGGCATTTTTAGCACCATAATAATAGAGGTACCCATTGAGGAAACTTTGTTTGACCCCGTCGTTGCCCTGGACTTTGGTCATACCCAGTTGTTTCCAGATATCATCGGCAAGCCGTTCGCTGGTAGTAAAAGAGAAACTAAAAAGGCTGATCAGTGCTACCCCCAGTATAAAGGCTATCACTTTTAATTTTATCAGCAGTATGTTCATCATTCTGTCTGTCATAAAAAAGGTTTAATTGGTTAATGGTTATTGATCAGGACACAAATATGGAACAGATCAGCAGGGCAAAAAAGACAGATGGTAATGAATTGAATCAAGTGGGGCATGAATTGAAGGAAGCAATCAAAAGATGAAAGTTACGTGTGTATGTCCGCTGATCAGTGCTACAGTATGATTGTTCATTTTAGCCGGAATCTGCCGGATACTTTCAGTTCTTATTTTGTAATTTGACAAACCAATTGATACCTGTAAAAAAACAATTCATCATCATAAACCACAGTTCATACGGCAGATTGTTGGAAAAATGACCCGGAATGATAATTTAGGGACCATCCGTATGAGTGGTTTTTTATTCAATATAAACATGCTGAACTACAGCAGTAAGGAAAGGCTGATTGGCTTTATCATCATACCACCGGTATCGATTGCACTGAATATTGTAATATTCGGTGCCGATTACTTCAGTGGGTGGTACAATTTTTTAGTGCCCTCACTTATCACGGCTGCTGTTGTGGCACTGGTATATACATTATGTGGCATGGTGGCGTCGCTGCTCCAAAACCGTTTTCCCAAATACAGCCAGACATTTAAACGCATCGGGCTGGGCATTCTTTCCTATGTTATTATTATGCTGGCCGCCATCACTACCTTGTTTTATGGCTATGACTATATTGGTTTTACCGGCCTCCGGGTGCGGATGGATAATTATCCCTGGACCATTGTAATAGGTGCTATCTGTAATTTACTGGCCACCAGTTTTAATGAGGGGGCGGCTTTTTTTGAAAAATGGCGAAAGGTGGTGGATGAAGCAGAGCAATTAAAACGGGAAAACCTGCAAAGCCAGTTGGAAGGATTAAAGGGCCAGGTGAACCCGCATTTCTTATTTAATAGTCTTAATTCGCTTTCCTCCCTTATTAGTGATGACCCGGATAAAGCCGAAAAATTCCTGGATGAGATGAGCAAGGTGTATCGCTATTTGCTGCGTACCAACGAAGATGGCCTGACCACCCTCGAGTCAGAGATGCAGTTCATTCATTCCTATTTTCACCTGTTAAAGACAAGGTATGGTGATGGGCTGGACCTGGAAACGATCATCGACGAACGTTACTGCTGCTACCAGCTGCCCCCCCTTACCCTGCAAATGCTAGTGGAAAATGCGGTAAAACATAATATGATCCTGAAAGATCACCCGCTGAAGATACTGATCATGACCACGAACAGCGGTAAACTGGTGGTCAGCAACAACCTGCAACGAAAAGACCGGATGGTTTCTTCCAACAAAGTGGGTCTTACCAATATCGTGAACAAGTACCGCCTGATGAAACAGGAGGAGATTACCGTAAGGGACGATGGTAAAGAATTTGCCGTTGTCGTTCCCCTTTTACAGGCCAGTCCCGCTCCAGTTCATACCCCTTAATAACAATTCATACAGGCCAAATGGCAGGCTGGTAAGGACCCGGTTTTTACAACCGGGTAATCGTAGTATTTTAGTATCCCACAACACTAAAACTCATTTTATGAAAGTATTGATCATTGAAGACGAGGAACTGGCAGTAAAAAAGCTGCGCAAAACCCTTCAGTCAGTAGATGCCACTGCAGAAGTGGTAGGCGTTGCCGACAGTATCCGTGCTTCTGTCAATTGGCTCGAAAATAATCCCACCCCGGACCTTATCCTGATGGATATAGAGCTGGCAGATGGCCAGAGTTTTGAAATATTTGATAAGACCGAAGTAAAAAGCACGGTCATCTTCACTACTTCGTATGATGAGTATGCGTTGAAAGCCTTTAAAGTGAACAGTGTTGACTACCTGCTGAAACCTGTACAAAAAGAAGACCTGCAAACTGCATTGGAAAAATTCAGGAACCTGAAGAACATGTATGGTGGTGGACACGAAAACTCCCCCATGACAGTGGATAGCCTGGTAAAAGAATTGCAGCAAAAATTGCAGCCGAAGGAATTCCGGAAAAGATTCCTGGTTAAGCATGCGCAGAAGTTGGTAAGTGTGGAAGTGGATGATATTTCCTATTTCTATAGTGATGGCCGTTTGAATTTCTTCAAGACCAGCGATAATAAGAAATACGTGGTGGATTACACGATGGATGAGCTGGAAGAAATGCTGGACCCGGATAAATATTTCCGTATCAGCCGCTCGTTTTATGTATCAGTAAACAGTATTGACCAGATCCATGATTATTTCGGCAACCGTTTATTACTGAACCTGAAACCTGCTGTAGACAAGGAATCAATCGTAAGCCGGGAAAAGGTAACTGATTTTAAAAAGTGGATGGGAAAATAAACCAATTCATTAGTTTGAGATTTGTAATTGATAATAATTAACACCCAGAAAAAAGGTTGCTTAAAGAATAGCAACCTTTTTTTCTGAGAACCTCAAACTTCTTTATACAGGCATTTCCAGTTTCACCACTGTTCCCGTATTTACTTCTGATTCGATATACAGAACAGCATTAATAGCAGTTGCTCTTCTTCGCATTTCACTAATACCTCTGCCCAGCATTGCGGCACTATCCATAGCAAAACCTTTGCCGTCATCCAGTATCATCATCACCAGGTTGGGCCTGTTATAACGGAGACTTATTTTGATGAACCTGCCGTCAGCATGACGGGCTGCATTGGTTACAGCCTCCTTATAGATACATAACAATTCATACCGGAGTTCCATATCCAGTCCCAATTGTTCCACCTGCCGGTCCGTATCAAAATCAATACTGACATGGTGGACATTTTCGACTTCTGCCGCAAAGCTCTTCATTCGCTGCATGGTATCCTCCATCGTATCATTCTTAGGATCGATACTCCACACCATATCATACATCGATTGCACCATCCGGTTGCTGGTATCACTAATCTGGTTGATATACTCTTTCGTCCGTTGTGTATCTGTATCCACTTTTGTTTTGGCCAGTTCGCTGGAGATGTTGATGCTGCTGAGTGAATTACTCATATCTTCTGTCAGGCTGGTGGCGATTCTCGTCCTCACACTTTCTGTTGCCCTTAACCGTTGAAGCCTTAGCTTATCCAGCCAGAATAAAACGACTGTTATTGCGAAGATGACCAGGCCTAAAAACCACCAGGTTCTCCAGAAAGGCGGCCTCACTTTAATCAATAGTTTAGTGATCGCATTACCTGGTCTTCCTTCCGCATCCTCACTCCTCAGCATAAAAGTGTAATTATCCGGTGGCAAATAAGAATAGATAGCCTGGTAATTTGGATCGGCTACCCTCCAATCCTTATCAATTCCTTCCAGCTTATACTTTATGATATAAGCGTTGTTATAACTTAACCCGGAAAAATCTATTTTAATTGAATTTTCTTCCGGGCCCAGGTCTATCCTGTCAAGGCTCAGCAGTGAATCCACCAGCAATGGCGTATTCATGAGACTAAACCCTGTAATCCTGATCTGTGGAGCCACATCATTTATCTGAACCCTGGCCGGGTTAAAAAATACAAACTGGTTATCAGCTCCAAATAATATCCTTCCA
>CALRSN020000183.1:0-5603 GCA_943370865.1 Bordetella parapertussis | reverse complement strand
TGATAACGGCCCACTTCAATCCTTTCGGGCAATCCTTCAAACAAACGGCTCCGTGCTCCCGACTCCTGGCTCCCGACTCCTATCTCTGTTGCCACTCCATGATACACGGTACTTAAATTCTCCAGTTTACCGCCAAAGGCTTCTCCAATGGCCTGGTGACCCAAACAAACTCCCAGGATACTTTTGGTAGCTGCATATTCTTTGATCAGCGGTAATAACAAACCGGCTTCTTCGGGTATACCCGGACCCGGTGATAAGATGATCTTATCATAATCTTTCACTTTCTCTAATGGCAACTGGTCGTTACGGAATACATCCACTTTGCCGTGTATGATCTTCTCCACCAGGTGAACCAGGTTGTAGGTAAATGAATCGTAATTATCGAATACTAATATTTTCATACCGTTAAAAGTTCATTGTTGATCGTTCATGGCTATCAACCATGAAGGATCAACCCGTTTATAAAGTCTCTGCAATCTCAATCGCTTTTTTCAATGCTCCGAGTTTATTATTCACTTCCTGTAATTCATTCTCGGGTACTGAAGCCACCACCACACCGGCTCCTGCCTGGCAGGTCAGTGTATTGCTTTTACTTAAAAATGTCCTGATCATAATGGCATGATTACAACTGCCGTCAAACCCGATAAAACCAATTGCACCGCCATAATAACTCCTGTCCGTTGGTTCATAACTGTTGATCAGCTGCATGGCTTTGATCTTGGGTGCGCCACTTAATGTGCCTGCCGGAAATGTCTTGGCCACTAATTCAAAAGGATTGCTGCCGGCTCTTACTTTACCCGTTACCTCACTGACGAGGTGAATGACATGCGAATAATATTGCACCTGCTTATAATGTGCCACCACCACTTCATCACACAAACGGCTTAGATCATTCCGGGCCAGGTCCACAAGCATCACATGTTCTGCATTCTCTTTCGCATCTTTTAATAAACGTTCTGTTTCCAGCCTGTCTGTTTCCTCATCACCGGTTCTTTTGAACGTACCTGCTATCGGGTGCACCACTGCTTTTCCATTTTGAATGATGAGTTGTGCCTCGGGCGAAGAACCCATTAGTTTATAATCGCCATAATCAAAGAAAAATAAATAAGGAGAAGGATTGATACTGCGCAGGGCCCTGTACACATTAAATTCATCGCCCATAAAGCCCTGCTGGAAACGACGGCTCAGAACGATCTGGAACACATCACCCCGGCGACAACTGGCAATTCCTTTTTGCACCATTGCCTTATATTCTTCACCGGTCATATTGGATGTTTCCTCTCCTTTTTTCCTAAAGGGATAAACGGGAACATCTTTACCCCTGATCAGCGACTCCACCACCGCCAACTCACTTTCAATTCCCCTGATACTGTTTTCACAGATAAATAATTCGTCTTTGAAATGATTGAAGGCAATAACGTATTGGTATAACCGGTACCGCATTAATGGAATAGCTGCGGACGATGAGCTATGAGCAGCGAGATTGATTGTATCAAAAAACTGTACAGCATCATAGCTGGTATATCCAAACAAGCCCTGCGCAAATTTTGCTTCTTTGGTTTCGGGGTTATTGATCTCGAATTTCTGCATGAAGTCCCACAGCAACTGTGGCACCGTACCGGGATCTTTGATAGATACCCTTTCCGGTTGCTGCCCCGGCAATTTGAATTCGATACTGCTGGCCGAACTGATCTCCATCCCAGCAATCGCATTGATGCCGATAAAGGACCAGCTGTTCTCGGCAGAATGATGATCGGTACTTTCGAGCAGCACCGTATCCCGGAACCGGTCCCGCAGCCGCAGGTAAATGCCCACCGGGGTGAACACATCCGCCAGCATTCTTTTCGCACTGGTATTGATCGCTATTTTCTTCATACCCTTTTCTTCCTTATTTGAATGACAAAGCCCCGGATAGTCCGGGGCTTTGTAGTAATATGCTTATATAAACATAGTTATGACCTTACAAACCCCTTAGAGTTGTATGCCACCACCACTGATTATGTACAATTGTCTTGTTCATTGTGTTACAAATATAAAAGCAAAACCATTATCGCCAAATTCTTTTTAGATTTAACCCATGAAATGGCCTAAACTTCTTCTTCTTTTGTTCATTCAGCTGCCTTTTCTCCTCTATGCAGGTGAAAAGGATACGGTGGTTAAAACTGTTACGGTCTCATTTACCTATTCAAAAACCATTTTCCCGGAAAGCTGGCAACCGGTCCCTATCAATGCAAGAGGAGAAATGATCAGTAACGGCGAAGTGACAAGAAGCAAAGGGGCCAGTATCATCGCATTAAAAAAATACCCGGAAGTCCTGCTGGATAAAAATCTCCGGGCGGTATACTGGTTAAAGAATATGCATTTCTATGATGTGGGATATGGCGGCACCAATTCTAATGATGCATTGTTTCTCACGAATGATGGTGAAGGCCAGGGCTACACGATGAAATACATGGAGCAGACATTGCACCATGAATTTTCCAGCATCTTGTACAGAAACTATAAAAAGCTGTTCAATGATTCGGTATGGATCGCTGCCAATGCGTATAATTTTGATTATAACGATCCGGAAGCAGGCGTGGGTGCGATCCGGAAAAATGCTTCTTCACAAGATATAGATACGGCATATTGTGCCATTGGTATGCTGACACAATACGCCATGTCAAGCCTGGAAAATGATTTGAACACTTTTGCGCAAAACCTGTTCTGTCCTTCTCCCGGTTTCTGGAAAACAGTGGATAGCTATCCCCGTATCCGGAAAAAGGTCGGTTTACTGATCAGCTTTTATAATAAATTAGATCCCATTTTTACCGAAACTTATTTCAGGCAATTTGCCAACTCAAAACAGTAACCATGCTAATTCAACATAAAAAAGTTGGCACAAAAGGTTTGTTCTTTGTGCAACAGGATGGAAATATACTTGCTGAAATGACCTATACCATGCCATCTGCAGAGAAAATGATCATTGACCACACCGAAGTAAGTGATGAACTCCGTGGTCAGAACGTGGGTTATCAGTTAGTCCATACTGCTGTTGAGTATGCCAGGACGCATCAGCTGAAGATCATCCCGCTTTGCCCATTTGCTAATGCCATATTTAAAAAAAAGCCGGAGTATGCTGATGTTTTAACCTGATCATTTCGCCAGGCCTTTGCCAATGATACCGCCACTTATTTCCAGCGTAGTGCCATGTACCGCTTCGTTTTCCATAATAAATTTTACAGTCGCTACGATCTCATCCGTTTTCACTAACCTTCCCACAGGTATCTCATTAATGATCCCTTCCAATATCTCCGGTTTGATGGCTGTAAGCAATGGTGTTTCTACATAACCGGGAGCGATGGCTGCTACCCTTATGTGCTTTATACCCCGGGCATGGAACTCACCCGCTAGTATCTTGGGCCATAATGCCACTGCGGCTTTGGTGGAGGCATAGTTCAGTTGTCCCAGTTCGCCTGCTTTATTAATGGATGAAACCGGAATAAGCACTCCTTCCCATTTATTATCCACCATCTTTATTGCAGCTTCACGCAATGTCAGGAAAACGCCGGTCATATTCACATCAATCACTTGTTGCCATTGCTCCGTAGTCATGAATTTTTTGACTTTTCCGGTTTCCCTGTCAGGTGTGATCAAAAAACTATCCCGGATGATACCGGCACAGGCCAGTACCACATTGATAGCACCAAATTGTTCAACAGCAAAATCCATCAATGCCCGGACTGAATTTTCTTCGGTCACATTTACTGCGATTGCCGCTGCTTCCCCGCCGGCACTGGTAATATTTTGTTTTACAGCATTGAGTTTTTCTTCGCTCATATCTCCCAGCACCACTTTGGCACCCGCGGCAGCCAGTGCAACAGCCACAGCTTCACCAATACCACTGGCAGCACCAGTAATAACAATGACCGAGTTTTTTACCTGCATAGTTTATTTATTGAGAAAGTGTTTAATAACAGATACAATTTCCTTAGCTCCCTCCCCATACAACATGGTCTGGTGGTTGCCGGGTACTTTTGCATAGATACAATTTTTCATCAGCTCCACGGTTTGCATCGCATTTTCTTCTGGCAGCAGGGCCGCATCCATAGTATATACTCCCGGGGCATTCACCAGGATCGCTCTATGTTCCACTGATTGCAAGTAATCCAGCCAGGACTCGCCTAAACTTCCTTTCATCACGGCTTCCATCATATGGGCTGGTTGCGGAATACAACTTACCGTTCCATCACCATTCTCCCTAACATCTGCCCGGTAATAGCTTTCCATTTGTTCATCCCAGGAAGAAAGATAGGGAGCAGCTTTTACTTTTTGCAGGTATGCTTCAAAAGAAGGAAACCGCAAACCCAACCTTCCCAAAGCGGGGCCCAGCATTTCTTTTGTGTTTGGATGCATAGTGGCCGCTGCATCCATTAAAATCAACTGATCAACCCGCTGCGGGTAAAATTTAGCCAGGTAGAGTGCAAGAAACCCGCCGAATGAATGACCGGCCAGGAGCACTTTAGCCAGTTGCAGGTGATCTAATAAACCAATGATATCTTTTGCATGATCAGCCATTGTATAGCCAACAGCCGGCTGTGAACTCTCTCCTCTTCCGCGAAGATCTACCGATATAACATGAAATGCCGGGCTTAACCCCGCAGCGATCAATCCATCAAAAGCATGTGCATTGGCTGTAAGCCCATGTATAAAGATGATGGTCGGTTGTTCGCCTTCAAATTCCAGGTAATGAAGCTGAATATTATTTGCCGGGACATGATGACTTTTCATTGCTTTAGTTTTCAGGATTCAGTAAAACGATCTCTTAACTCCCTCTTCAATACTTTACCCGCTACATTTCTTGGCAATTCATCAATGATGATAACCTTGTATATCTTCTGATAACGGGCTTCCAGGTTTTGGTTGGCCCAGTCTTTTATTTCGTCAGCACTTACGGTGATGGCTTTATTAATAACAATAGCAGCCACTGGTGTTTCTCCCCATTCTTTATGCGGGATACCAAACACGGCCACATCCTTCACTGCTTTATGCCGGATCACTACTTCTTCAATATCGGTCGGGTAAACATTCACACCGCCTGAAATGATCAGGTCTTTTTTTCTCCCGGTTAAGAACAGGAAACCATCTTCGTCCAGGAATCCCATATCGCCGGTGAATAACCAGCCATCCCGCAGCGTTTCCCGGGTTAGCGTTTCATTTTTATAATAACCAGTCATCAGCAATGGTCCCTTACCAATGATCTCCCCGATCTGGCCTGCGGGCAGTTCCCTGCCTTCCTCATTCACGATCTTTATTTCCATGAACTGTGAAGGAAAGCCAACACTGCCGGTCTTTTTCATCGCATCATTGCGGTCGAGGATCGTCATAAAACCTTCGGTCAACCCGTACAATTCATAGAACACACCCGGTATTCTTCTATTCAATTCCTGTTTATGTTCCAATAATAAGGGAGCTCCCACCGATAAAATATATTCTACGGATGGTAAATGTTCCCTCGTAAAATTTACGTTTTGCAAACAACCCATGATCTGCGAAGGGACAAGAATAGTATGGGTCACTTTTTCACGATGGATAATATCCACCACTTCCTTCGCATCATAATG
>CALRSN020000182.1:0-5608 GCA_943370865.1 Bordetella parapertussis | reverse complement strand
TTCATCCCAAAAAAGTAGAAGCTGCCTTACTCTGCTCTCATAATTGGATGTGGAAACATCGGTGCCTTGTATGATCTGAAGGATCCGGCAAAGGTATGGACACATGCCAGGGCCTTTTCAATGATCAGGAACATTGGTTTCGCTGTTGCAGATGCTGATACCAAACAGGCAAAGAAGATAGCCGGGGTCTATAAAACCAGGGCTGTAAACATAGCTGCGGATACCGACTTCAGTCCGTACGACATCGTTAGTATTACAACGCCAACACCGACTCATTATGGGTATCTTGAACAACTACTGCAGCAAAATATTCCCCTGGTCATTTGTGAAAAACCTGTTGCTGCCAGTATCAAAGAATTAAATGAGCTTACCAGGTTATATAAAAGATCTGAAACTAAGGTCCTAGTCAATTATATCCGCCGGTTTCAGCCGGCGTATGAGCAATTAAAAAAGAGGCTTGCTGCAAATGGACTGGCGGGTTGCACCGGGATCAATATTAAATACCAACGGGGATTTCTCAATAATGGAGGCCATGCATTTGATCTTCTTGAGTTTTTATTTGGCCAGCCTTTTTTGTTTACCAATTTTAAATTGCAAAGAGCCGTTTTTGATGCTTTTGAGTACGATCCGACTATTTCTGGTTCCTGCACGTTTACCGGTTGCCCGGTAACAATACTGGGTATTGAAAATGCAGAATATCCTGTTTTTGAAATTGAGCTGTTCTTTCCGGGTGAGAAGATTGTGATTTGCCATAGCGGAGACGAGATCAGGTATTATGCCCCGGGTAAAAAAAATAAGGCACTGGTTGAAAATAAAAAAAAGCGGCAGGTCAACATACTTTCTCAATATATGTTACCAGTAGTGAAGCAGGGTATCACCCTGCTGCATACCCACGGCCGAATGGATAATTTTTTACAGGCCCTTGAATTAAATAAAAGAATTACCAGGATAATATCCTCAATCCGAAAATAAAAAAATTGATATGTCAAAAGTTTTAGCCATCAATGGGGGTACACCGGTTCGGACCCAATTATTCCCGGCTTATAATACCATTGGTGAGGAAGAGAAGAAAGCAGTGATGAAAGTACTGGACTCGGGAAACCTGTCTCAGTACCTGGGTGCCTGGACGCATGATTTTTTAGGAGGTCCGACCGTCAGGGCATTTGAAGAGGAATGGAGCCGGGTGATCGGGGTGAAACATTCCATCTCTGTTAATTCCAATACCTCTGGTTTGTTCACTGCCGTAGGCGCTATTGGTATACAGCCGGGTGATGAGGTGATCGTTTCACCCTATACCATGTCGGCCAGTGCTATTGCACCATTGATCTATGGGGGTATACCGGTGTTTGCTGATATTGATCCGCTTACTTTTTGTATGGATCCCAAAAGCATCGAGGCCCGGATCACATCCCGTACAAAAGCAATACTGGTGGTTCATATTTTCGGGCATCCTGCCGATATGGACAGCATCATGGCATTGGCAAAGAAGCATAACCTGTATGTAATTGAAGATTGTGCACAGGCACCCATGGGAAAATACAAAGGACAGCCGGTGGGTACTATCGGTGACCTGGGTGTTTTCAGTCTTAATTACCATAAGCATATCCATACGGGTGAAGGCGGGGTGATCACGACTAATAACACAGTACTGGCCGAAAGATGCCAGATGATCAGGAACCATGCAGAGAATGTAACAGCACCGAGAGAGGAAAAAGACCTGACCAACCTGATTGGTTATAATTACCGGATGACAGAAATAGAATGTGCGATCGGGATCGAACAATTAAAGAAGCTCCCTTCCCTGCTGCAGCAAAGGCTGGATAATGTGGCTTTCCTCAATGAAAAACTAGCTGCATTCCCTGCGTTTGAGATTTTACCGATGCCTGCAGGCGGATCCGTAAACACCTATTATGTATATCCCGTTAAATTCAACAAAGAAATAGCAGGAATAGAAAGAAATAAATTTGTGGATGCCCTGAAAGCAGAAATACCATCAGCTGTACTGAGGGAAACCGCACCGCTGATCGGTGCCGGGTATGTAAAACCTCTTTACCTGCAACCGATCTACCAGCAAAAAGCAGCCTGGGCATTTAATCCTGCTTTGTACAAGGGCGACGTCAGCTATGAAAAAGGTATTTGCCCCGTCACGGAAAAAATGCATTTTGAAGTATTGTTCACACATGAATATATGCGGCCCGGTATGACCAAAGAAGATATGATAGATGTGGTGAACGCCATGGAGAAGATATTTGAAAATATCGATGAGCTAAAATCTGTTTAATAAACTTTAAATATTTTAAAATGCTAGAAGTAAATAGTAAGTACGAGGAAGAGATTTTATTTACCCAGGACCAGGTCAAGCAATTTGCAATAGTTAGTGGTGATAATAATCCGATTCATTTAGATAATGAATATGCAAAGACTACTATTTTCAAAACGCCTATTATTCATGGAATGTTAGCTGCTTCAAGTTTTTCAAGAATTCTCGGAACTAAATTTCCGGGTGAAGGAACGATCTATCGAAAACAGAGCTTAAGTTTCATGGCTCCCATGTTTGTTGATGAAACATACCGCATAGTAGTTACAATTACTGAGATCGATAATGTAAAAGGTAGCGCAAAACTTGACACAGTTATATTTAATAGCAAGAACGAAACGGTTTTATCCGGAGAGGCAATTATTTATAATAATAAGTTCAAGGGCAATTGATGCAAAAACAATCTGGCACTGAGTCTATAGAAGAGATATTTTCTTTGTCCGGAAAGGGGCTTTTTGTCTTTAGTGATCCGGGTGGAGCAAAGCCAGTTTTAGCGATTGTTGATATTTTTAAAGACCAGTTAGAGTATCAAATTCTATCTGACAGGGTTTATAAATTTTATGACGATTTTGGTTTAATAATTAATAAAGCAAGCAGAGACCCAGATGACTATATTAGTGAATTTAAACCGGATTTTCTTTTCACAGGGACTTCTTATTCTTCTAGCATTGAGCTTGCCTTTTTAAAGTCGGCAAAAAAAAAAGGTATATTAACTTACTCTTATGTAGATCACTATACCTCAATTATTGAGAGGTTTATTCATAAAGGAGAACTGGTACTTCCAGATACAATACTATTGCCTGACAGTACAGCCTATGAAATAGCGGTAAAGAGAGAGATATCTGAGACAAGATTAAGGGTCATTGGTAACCCATATTTAAAATTTATTCAAAAATGGCTACCGAAAATAGACCGGAGGACCTTTTTTAGTTCAATACAGCAGGAGTACACTGATAAAAAAATTATTTTATATGCGCCAGATCCTTTATCAAATGTAAATGGTAAAGAGAAATTCGGGTTCGATGAAATTGCGCCTACTAAATCAATTAATGAAGTCGCATTTGAGCTAAGGGAGGAGTGCATTTTTGTTTTTAAACCTCACCCGAATCAGAGCCTTGATAGTTTAAGCCCTGATTTTTATAGTAATATGGTTCTCATTGATAAAATGTATGACACTAATACACTGATCTACTATTCTGATACAGTTATTGGCTTTATATCAAATATTCTTATTGAAGCATTAGAGCTTAATAAAAGGGTGATAAGATTTATTCCATCAGAAATTATAAATGACCCTCTGATTCATTATACACAAATGTTGATCATAAATAACCCCAAAAATCTAGCATATGAACTCAGCAAATGAAAAAAATGTTTTTATACAAGGTGAATTGGTCTACCTGAGAAAGCCAATAATTGAAAAGGATGTAATTAATGGAGATTGGCATCAATGGTTTAATGATTATGAAATTACGAAGTATCTGGTGCATGGTGTGTATCCAAATGACAAAGAGACGCAAGTGAAAATAGTTGAAGATCAATTGAAAAATAAATCCTCTTTAATCCTCTCAATAGTAGATAACAAAAGTGATGAAATGGTTGGGGTGATATCGCTAAAATCAATTGATCTGATAAATAGAAATGCTGAAATAGGGATAGTTATGGGATTCCAAAAAATCCCCGGAGGTGCAGTAGAGGCCATGGCCTTACTTACACAACATGCATTTGACAGGCTAAACTTGATTAAGTTGTATGCCGGGCAACATGAAGATCTTTGGAAGTGGGTTAATACGTTAGAATGTATCGGGTATAAAATTGAAGGGATCAGGAGAAATGCTGGAATTCGGAACGGGAAAATATATGATGTTGTGTTAACTGGCATTACAAAAGAAGATTATTATGATCTTAAAACAAAGTATGGAGGTAAACTTTTTGATTCGATTGAAAGTATATTCCCACGTAAAAGAAGAGAAAATTTAATCCCTGATCTTAAAGCATATATCGCTAAGATTACAACAAATAATTCCTAAGTCAATGGTTTATTGCAAACGTTGCTTACAGACAAATACAAGGCCAGGGACAAAGTTTGACGAGTTTGGGATTTGTCCCGCTTGTAACTATCACGAAAGCCTGAAGAGTGTGGATTGGGATGAAAGAATGGAAGAGCTTAAAAAAATTGTAGAATTCGGCAAGGCTAATAATCAATCTGGGTATGATTGTATCATTGGTGTTAGCGGCGGTAAAGATTCAACCAGGCAGGCCTTCTATGTTAAAGAGGTGCTTGGAATGAATCCTTTACTTGTATGCTTAAGTTATCCGCCGCAACAGATTACCCAACGAGGTGTTGACAACGTATCAAATATGATTCAGCATGGCTTTGATTGCATAACTGTTAATCCAAGCCCCGGAATCTGGCGGGATTTGATGAGCAAGGGTTTTTTTCAGTTTACCAATTTTGCAAAATCCACAGAGCTTGCTTTATTCAGCAGTGTGCCAAGACTTGCCATTGCTTATCAAATACCCCTGATCTGGTGGGGAGAAAATGCTGCTTTACAATTAGGTGACCTGAATGTAATGGGCAAATCAGGAAGCGACGGTAATAACCTTCGTAAGATGAATACCCTCGGCGGTGGCGATGTAACCTGGTTGTTGAGCGAGGAAATTAAAAAGAACGATATCCTGCAATACATCTATCCATCTGAAAAGGAGATGGAAGATGCTGATCTCAGGATCACTTTCCTGGGATATTTCTGGAAAGACTGGTCGTTGGTGGATAATGGGAATTTTTCAGCATTACGGGGGTTGGAGATTCGTAACGAAAAACCCTGGGAGATCGGCGACCCGTTAGGTATCACTTCGCTTGATGAAGACTGGGTAACACTGAACCAGATGATCAAATACCTGAAATATGGTTTTGGCCGTATCGCAGATTATGTGAACGAGGATATCCGGAATGGCCGTATGACAAGAGAAGAGGGTATTGCATTGAATAAACGGTTTGACGGCAAATGCTCGCCGGCCTATATTAAAAGCTTTTCCGATTATATCGGTATTACGGTCGATGAATTCTGGGCACAAGTAGATAAGTCGGTAAACACCGACCTTTTTATCAAAGAGGGTCCCGGAAAATATATTCCAAAATTTGAAGTGGGGGTTGGCTTATGATAAATCCGAAAATCGTCATCGTTGATTATGGAGTGGGTAACACCCATTCCGTATCGAACGCTATTGGTTCGCTGGGGTATAAGAAGCTAAAGATATCAGACCAGGAAGCGGTAATCAAGGAAGCTG
>CALRSN020000181.1:0-5651 GCA_943370865.1 Bordetella parapertussis | reverse complement strand
TGATGTATACTCAATGTCCTGTCACTACCCCACAAATCTGAGATATCCGTCAGGATTTCATGAAAGTCACTTTGTGTACAATTGTCAATTGTCATTGATAGTTGTTTGACTCACCGGTAACGTCCGGGCTTGGCGACGTGGCGATATTTCGTGTTACGTCAGCCCGGATATGTTGCTCATTAAAGATATGAAGATGAAAATATATTCTATAGCTGGGATTTATTCGTCAGCTTGATATGTCGCCGAGCAATGATATATCGATGAGGATATATTCGTAAAGCCGCCATGAAGCCAAACCACTTGTTGGCTGCGGTTCAATGGAAATACTCTTTCAAATCTTTAAGATATTTCGTTAACTCTTTATCCTTGGTTGTCTTGAAAATATAATCGATCTGTAAAATAATGTTTGATGACAAGATTTTTGGATATACATTGCCGGATTCGATCGTATCTGAAATATTGCCTCGCCTTACTACCGTATAGATTGAAAGACCGTCTCTTACTGCTGACCTATTTGGTTTTGATTTAATAGAATCGAGAAAAGTTTGGGAGTAAAATGAATCTATTGGTGCGTTTGCTCTGAAGCTATCAAGGCTCGCACTAAAGACACCTACATTTCCTTGCTGGTAAGACTTTATTGTCGTGTCGACTCTAAATTGAACTGTTTTTGTTGACTTGTCTATAGCGATTATACTATGATTGTTAAAGGCTGGAAGCAAGTTAAGTTCAATAGCGATGATTGAGTCGTTCTCCTGTTCTGGCTCTGTTGCCGATCCAGATTTGTCATTTGTGCAACCTGAAATTGAAACAATTGAGATGATAAATGTTGTGATTGAATGTCTCATCATGATGAATTGCCGCTAACGGACACGGCTTGGCGATGTGACGGTATTTGAAAATCGTCAGTCCGTAACCGCTGCTGAATAAAGTTACAAAAGTTCATTGTTAATTCTGCTGCGCAATAGTATTCCATCGGCTGACTTCGGATATTCTTTTTTGTGGTGCTTCACCTGCGGGTTTAATTGCCTTACCTGAAATCTACCTGGTAACGCATACCGGCTTTTGTCAGTATATCATATTCATGGGTCATTGGCAGGGCTGGCGACTCCAGGGTAAGTGTTGCATTTAGCAGCGGGGCAGCAATGGCATCAACTTTATAAAAAGGATTTTGATTTTCTCCTTTAGCAAGGGAGAGATATTTACTTAGGGGCTGGCTGCCTTCTGCCAACCTGATCCGGCAATTACCTCCCAATGCTGAATAGATAGTAAGCTTACTGATCTTGTTTTCTTTCCATTCCATATCTACTGTAAACCCGCCCCTGGCTCTTAATCCCTTCATCGTACCATTTTTCCAACCGGCGGGTAATGCAGGCAGTATCTCAATGGAACCATCATGACTCTGCAATAACATTTCTGCAATGCCGGCAGTGCAGCCAAAATTGCCATCCACCTGGAAAGGAGGATGCGCATCGAATAAATTAGGATAAGTGCCGCCGCCCTGCCCGTTCTGTACATCGGGAGCTACCATCGTCAGTTGATTCCTTATCAACTGGTAGGCATGGTCACCATCTTTCATCCGGGCCCAGAAATTTACTTTCCATCCCATACTCCAGCCGGTTGAAATATCGCCCCTGGTAAGGAGTGTATTTTTAGCCGCCGCAAACAATTCGGGATTCCTGTAGGGCGAGATTTGATTAGAAGGATACAAGCCAAACAAATGCGAGATATGCCGGTGCTTATCATTTTTTTTATCCCAGTCCTCTATCCATTCCTGCAACTGTCCAAACTGTCCCACCTGCATGGGTGGCAGTAATGCTTTTTTTTGCCGGAGTGTATCAGCAAATAATGCATCGGTTTGTAAGATCCGGGAGGCATTGATAGTGCTGGAGAAAAGTTCAAACAGTATCTGGTTATCCATCGTGGTGCCATAACTGAGTGCAACAGCATTGCCGGCTGAATCTTTCATATAACTATTTTCCGGGCTCATAGAAGGCGTAACCACTAACCAGCCATGATCGGGTTCTTTTTGCAGTGCATCAACAAAAAAAGTACTGGCACCTTTTAATATGGGATACACATTTTTTAAAAAGGCTTTGTCGCCGGTGTATAAATAATGTTCCCACAAATGACGGCAGAACCAGGCTCCACCCATCGGCCACATGCCATAAAAGCCGCCATCAACAGGACCTGTAATGCGCCAGAGATCGGTGTTATGATGTGCCATCCATCCTCTTGCTTTATAAAGAGAAGCGGCACTTTGTTGCCCGGTTACAGCCAGGTCTTTGAGCATATTGACTAAAGGATTACCGAGTTCACTAAGATTCGTTATCTCAGCGGGCCAATAGTTCATTTCCGTGTTAATATTGATCGTGTACTTGCTGTCCCAGGCCGGTCTTGTTTTATCATTCCACTTTCCCTGCAGGTTAGTGGGCTGGCTGTTAGGCTGTGATCCTGCGATCATCAGGTAGCGGCCAAACTGGAAGTACAGCACAATAAGCTGGGGATCAAATGAAGTACTGAATTTTTGTAATCTTTCGTCAGTTGGTAAAGCAGCCTGTTCGTTAGTGCCCAGGTCAAATACAACCCGGTTAAAGTATTGCTGGTAGGCCCTTGTGTTTTCGTTCAATAATCGGGTAAAAGATTTCTGCAAGCCTTTATTTAAATGAAAGGCAGCTTTGGCATGTGCATCGCCAGATACATCATTATATTTTTTGAAGTTGGTGGCAATAGAAATATAGATGGTGGCCGATGTGGCAGATGTGATATTGATGGATGAATCGGTGTAGGTGATACGGCCTTCCCTGGTGACAACTTTTACATTTGATTCAAATTGTATTCCAGGATTTAATTTTTCTGCTACCTCTGGCATCCCGATCATGACCAGCACCCCGTCTTTTACTGTTATCTTTTTATTGGAATGGATTGAATTGAGTAATACAGAGAAAGTAAGCATCCGGGCTTTACTTGCTTCGCAATGTAATACCAGCACATCACCGGTTAAAGGGGCAATAGCTGTTCTTGTGTAATGAATACCCTCCACGTCATAGCGTACAGATGCCGTGGCATTGCTTATATTGAGGTCGCGGTAATAATTGGTTGCTTTTTCATGCCCGGGAAATTGCAGCCAAAGATCTCCGGCAGGCTGGTAGCTCATCCCGTTTTGTACCGCTTTGATCTTTTCCCTCGATAAAGCCTGTGCTTCGGCATATTTTTTATCAAACAGCAATTGCCGGAGTTGCGGAATAGCGAGGCTATGACTATCCACGATATTGTTATGCGGTTTGCCGGTCCAGATCGTTTCCTCGTTCAATTGCAGTTGTTCCATCGCAGGATTGCCAAATAACATACCGGCAAGCCTGCCATTTCCTATCGGCAGGGCTTCATTCCAGGTGGAAGCGGGTTGTTTATACCAGAGTTTCAACGTATCACCTGTTCGTTGCGCTTCTGTAGTACAAGGATTTACTAGCAGGAGGATGAGTATTGATAGCCGGGTAAATGATCTCATTTGATGTGGTTCTTTCTAAAATATAATGCGACTGTTTCAGGACACCAGTTTTGCGAAACGAACCTACAAAAATTTAAAGTATAACCATCCCGTGCTGAGCGGGTAGATTTTTTGAGAGACGACTCAAAACAACAATCCCTGTCTCAGACAGGGATTGTTGCTGCATAAAGTATTTGTGCTTATTATTTTTTGCTTTTACTCAGAATGCTTTCTGTTCTTTCTTCTCCGCAGGTTTTGGCGCATTCTTTACATATTTTTCTAACCAGCTAAACTGTTCGGCCAGGGTGTGTAAGATATTTTCTCTTCCGGCATAACCATGGCTTTCATAAGGCAGGCTGATATATTTGGCCGTGCCGCCATTGCCTTTAATGGCATTGAACATTCTTTCACTCTGGATGGGGAAAGTACCGGTATTATTATCGGCATCACCATGTATTAGCAGTAGCGGTGTTTTAATTTTATCAGCATAGCTAAAGGGACTCATATCATGATACAGATCGGGAGCCTGCCAGTAGTTACGGTCTTCATTCTGGAAACCAAACGGTGTCAGCGTTCTGTTGTAGGCACCGCTTCTGGCGATACCGCCTTTAAAGAGATTGGTATGGGCTAATAAGTTCGCCGTCATAAATGCACCATAACTATGTCCGCCAACCGCTACCCGGTTCCGGTCACCGACACCGAGAGAGTCCAGTGTATTGATAGCCGCTTCTGCATTCATTTTTAACTGGTCAATAAAATTATCGTTAGGCTTTTTGTCTTTATCAGTAGCCACAATGGGCATTTCTGCGTTATTCAGTACGGCATATCCCTGCGTTACATAATATACCGGTGAACCCCAGTTGAGCAGAGTGAATTTATGTTCACTACCACGGATCTGTGCCGCATCAGCCGCTGAATTATATTCAGCAGGATAAGCCCAGATAAAGACCGGTAGTTTACCATCCCGTTTTGCATCATAACCTTTGGGTAAATACAGGTCGCCGGTCAGGTCCACACCATCGGCTCTTTTGTATTTGATCTTCTCTTTGGTCACGCCATCCAACTGCGGGTAAGGGTTTTTAAATTCGGTCAGCTGGCGGTCAGCAATGCGCAACTTTAAATTTTTGATCCAGTAGTTCGGCATTTCTTTTTCACTTTCTCTTCTTGTTAAGAGTTGCAGTTTCTCTGCATCCATCACTCTCACTACGTTCTCAAAATAACCATCGGCACAACGCCAGACGATCTCTTTCTTTTTGGTATGCACATCAAACGTAGCCAGGAAAGGTTTATCACCTTCGGGTGAACTGCCCGTGGTGTTGTTCATTAATATCTTATTACCGTTGTCAATGGTCTTGATCACATTACGGCCATACTGGTTTTTATCCAGCACCGGGAAACCGGGATTGGAATACGCATCGGTGGTATTCCTAGTAATGAGTTTTTCCAAATCACCGGTGATGGGATTATAGCGGTCGAGCTGCGTGGTTTGTTTACCGGTAAGTCCTTCTGTTACGAGGGCTAAATTCTTATCACCCCAGGTGGTGCCGCGGTAACGCATTTTTGTTTTGAAAAGTTCAACCGGTTCGGCTGTAAAGGGAGCAGGCTGTGCATAAACGGCATCCCGGTATTCGGCTGCTTTCTTGATTAAACCACTGTCGAGCGGCATGCACCAAACTAATGTAGCGGCTTCATCATCTCTCCATTCAAAACCACGGGGCACCAGCTGCACATTATCATTGCCACCGGGTGCTGTCTCCGCTGAAGGAAGATCAGCTACTTGTTTTATTTTTTTACCATTGATATCCGTAATAAATACATCAGAAGGAAATCCCTGCGCCGGTACGAGGTACGAGAAAGGTTTCTTTAGCGTACGGAGCAGCATGTATTTTTTATCAGGAGATACACTGATCAAACTGTAGATAGCAGGCTGCCCGATCTTTGTTTCCACTCCCTTTACATTTTTTACCAATTGAGCGGTGGTATAAAAAGCAAAGAGTTCTTCATCGTAAGGACTTTTGATCATGTCCTGGAAAGTAGGGCGGGGAGAAGCCTTGCCATAATTCTCCTGCGTGGCCGGTCCTTTCGGTACAGCGGGTTTGGGTGGTGCGGCAGTTGCCGGTTTGATAATGGTACGATACAATAAGGTGTTATCATCATACCATTGATA
>CALRSN020000180.1:0-5664 GCA_943370865.1 Bordetella parapertussis | reverse complement strand
TTTGTGTTGCTGTTTTTTTTTATACTGATTGCCTGCACAGTAGATATAATTACGGGATATGACCTGTTAATGCCTTCGTGGCACTGGTGGGTAACCATATTTTTAATATACGTGGTAACAATGCTGCTTGCTGTTCCTTCTTCGTTTTATAACAGGAAAACCGGTAAAGCTATTTTGCAGGTACCTGTACTGATTTTATCTATGATAAAGGCCTTGTTAAAGATTGGGCAGAATAAGAAAGGGTTTCTGCATACGCCTAAAGAATTTTCAAAGTGATGCAGGCATATTTGTATTATGAGGAAAGACTGTCCTTTTTAACCGTTTGCAAAACGTCCGAAACTTCCTTTTTAGGTTTGCTTTTGCCTGTAAAAAACTTATCCTTTAGCTTAATAAAATGCACTTCGTACAGGTTATAGCTGAGCTGGGAGAAAAGATAGACGGCTACGGTATACGGAATAAACATCAGTAGTTTGGTGGTAAGTGTTTCGGGTTTGTAAATGTTATTGAAAACATATACCAGGATCAGCCAGTGGAAAAGATACATGCCATATGAAACCTTCCCTATCTGGACCAGCCAATTACTTTCCAGTATTTTCCTGAAGAATGCAGCTATTTTCCACCTTGTGTCAGGGCTTATCAATAAGAGTATGACGGATGCTCCAAATAGATTTATGCAGGTGTACAGCCATACATGCTGGTAATTCCCAATCAGCCAGTGATTATATCCAAGGTCAAGCCAATAGCTGGACCCGGTTTGCGTGAAAATGAAATTAATAATACCAGCACCCATGACAATCGCTAAGGTAACAAGGAAGAACTTGCGGGAATTCTTTACCCGGTTCTGTAAGGAGAATACAGGTATAATCCCTCCCATAAAAAAGGCATCCAGGTGACTTAGCGTATGGAAGTTAACAGCATTAGCCACTACATCCTCGGCCAGCCCTTTGTTTTTATAATACTCTCCCAGCAGAAAACGGAATACAGGAGAAAGCAGGATAACAGCTATAAGCAGAAACTTAATAAGCTTAGGAGGGCACAAAAAAATGATCAACGGGAACAATAAATAAAATTGCTCTTCAATGGATAAAGACCAAAGATGAGTAAATAGGGGGTTCCCCTCCCATCCCGGTAATAGCCGGGTGAAATTGACCGTGTAAGAAACAAGGTAGGGGAAATACATTTCAAAGTAGGACGGAAAATGAAACAGCAGGTAAGAAATACCTATGGCTATAACATACCCAAAGTATAAAGGGAATATCCGTAATGACCGCCTGACCCAGAATTTTTTAAGTTTAAACGAAAGAGAGCCCTCCCTGGTTTTTTCATTCCATAATATACCAGTGATTAAAAAACCAGATAATACAAAAAACAATTGCACGCCTGTCCAGCCGAAGTGGGTAATCTCTGCATGATACGTCATCACCAGTATGATTGCTATGGCCCGGACACCGTCCAGGCTTTTTATATATCCATTGCCTGCCATATTGTTTCAGTCACTTCCTAGTTAGAAGGAGTGGTTGGGGTAGCTGGTTTTATTATTTGTTCTAATGGCACGCCGATTATCTTTTCCATTTCCAGTTGTAGTTGCTGCTGCTGATTCTTCAGCATTAAATACTTGGAAATTTCTTCGTTATTGGTTTTTAATGCTGTGAGGTAAACATCGACAGTAATGGAACCCTTTTTAAAATTCTCCTCGGTAGAGGATACCTGGGCTGAAATATCGTTGATCAGTTCTCCTTGTAGCCTGATCAGCTGGTTATATAATTTATACTGACTATACTTGGATAAAATGTCTGCTTTGATTGTCCGGGCCAGTTGTTCCTGGTTGTCTTTGCTGTTGGCAATAGCAGCCTTTGCCATTTTAACCGAATTACCCTGTGAGAAAATAACACCCAGGGGGATGGTAACACCAAAGAAATATTTTGGGTAAACAATAGCAGTATTTGGATTTTGCTTCGCAAAGGTCTGGTCGTTATAATTAGTGGAAATACTCAGCAGGTTCATCCAGGATCCCTTTGCTTTTTTTAATTCCAGTTCATTGATCTTATTCTGGTGGTTAGATGCCGAATAAAGCGGACTTTTTAAAGCCAGATAAACTAAAGTATCCTGTATTGCCAATTCCACCGAATCTGCGACAGACGGCGTTGATAGTGCAGGGGCAGTATTGGTTTGAGGCTTTGATACTTGTGCCAGCAGGCTGGTACTGCTGATTACGAATGCCACGAATAAACTAATTGTACGGTTCATAAAATTATATTGCATTAACGTTTTCAAGGTCAACTTTATTTAATACAGACCCGCAGAACTTCCCCTCTATTTCTTTGAAGAACTGGATGGATTCTTTGTCAATTTGTTTGATGATATGTGTAGCTGAGAAAATAGCTATGACACTATCAACATAATGAAGTAATTCTTTACTGTCCGTAAAATCATTCAATGGCGGGCCCTCCAGGAATATATAATCAAATTCAGGGGCCAGCAAGTGAAGTTTGTCAAGTATATTTTCTTTAGGAAGTATTTCCGAAGGAGTGTAATCGCCACCTTCGGAACCAATCACATAAATATTACCGCCATCTACTTCTTTTGCTACTGATTTGATATAGTTTGCAAATGACTGGCTATTACCTTCTGCAGCTATTTTCTCAAGTATGGGGGTGGCATCCATCTGCACCGTCAGGTCATTGTTGCAAAAATTCGTATCGATGATCAATACTTTTTTATTGCTTAAGCTGAAACTATAGGAGAGAGCCTGTATGAGGGTGGTTTTACCCATTCCTTTTTTTGTACTGGTAAATAGGAATATTTTATGCCCGCTTTTTTCTACTTCATACCTGAGTTTGCGGATTGACTCCCTGAATACATTACTTCGCTTTTTCTCCGCTTTGGATGTTTCGTGATTCTTACCGGCAACAATATCTTTGAGGTCTTTCTTTTTCAAGTTCATGAAATTGACCATACTGATCAGTTTCAGGTCTACTGTTTTTGAAAAAATAGTTGGTGTTTTTATGGAAGAATCCAGGTAAGTTAAAATCGTGATGAAAAGGATGGTACTCATCATCGCAACAATGCCTGCAATTGCAATGATCATTTTTCTTTTCGATGGTTCCGGCTCAATGGCGGGTTGTGCTATTTGTAATTGACGAAAATTATTGGCTGAGGCTGAACTTTGCTCGTAGGCACTGTTATATTTTGATTTTGCATCCAGGTATTCACGTTCTGCTAATTTTACTTCATCCATCAGTGATTCGACATTAGCTCCCCTGGCAGTAATGGCATTGGCATTGGCTTTCACCGAGCTGATCCTGTTTTCGAGTTCCCTGATCTTTACATTACTGGCATCAATATCCAGTTCAAGGTCATTTTTTTGGTTAAGTAGCTCCGTTTTTGTTTCAGTCCCTCTCTCAGGGGTATTAGTAACAATCTTGGAGCTTGCAACTTTGTTATTATATTCTGTTTTAAGCTGGTTATACCGGGCCAGGTCCGCGGCATTATTTGTTTTCAGGTATTCCGCATAAGCGTCATTCATAGCCTTGCGGGCTATGATGAGTTCTTCATTATTGTTGCTGTTAGGAGTGGTGTTTGAACCAGTGCCAATAGCAGCAAGCCGCTGATTGATCTTCCGCAGTGAGTAAAAGTTGTCGGTTTGCTTACTTTTTTCAGCAGCTAACGTTTTTTCAAGATCAGCCATCAGTTCATATTTACTGGAGCTCTCCGTGCTTACATCGCCGCCGCCTTCTCCTCTCAGCATCTGGTTCTTCAGGTCATACTCCTGCTTCTTTTTTAACATCATGCTTTCCAGCGTATCAATAGATTGCTGTGATTTGGAATCACGAATTCCCTTATAATATCGGATAAATTGCTGGAAAACATTATTGACAACAAAGGCTGACAGGTCGGGGTTTTCAGACACACAATCAACATGGATATAGTCGGTTCTTTGCTGCCAGTTGATGCTCAGGCGCTGCATAATGTTCGAATAGCCGTAACCATAAAGTTTCAGGAGTTCCAGTAATTTCTTTTCTTCAGGCTTAAAAGAGGTAAGCACACTCATGGTGGCCAGCTTCTCTTCAAATATTTTTATGGCAGAATCTATTTTGATCTGTTTATACCAATCTGTCTCCAGTTGTTTTTCGGTGAGCCTGCGGAAGGCGGTTTTGGGATTTTTCAGATCGTGGAGGATCAACTCATAGGATAAAAGGCTGATCACGGTAGGTGAGGTCCAAGTACTGATAGCATTATTGAACTTTAACTCAGCATCAAAATAATTATAACGTTCATCGCTCAGGCGTATTTCATCAGGTACGCCAAACCCTGTTGAAACTACTGTGGAAGATCGGAAATTCCGAGGTTCATTCCGGGTAAAAAAATAAGCCATTCCCGCTGCAAAAACTGCAGCCGCCAGAATTATCCATTTACGTTTGAAAAGCACCCGAAACAGGTAGACAAGATCCATTAGATAAGATTACTTTAGTAGAACAAATTTAGTTTTTAAAGCCCATACTTTTGAAAAAAGAGCATATAAAAGCCCCTGAATTAATCATTTAGGTTTTCTTTTCTGACTTTGAATTTTAAACGGGGTTGTAGTACTAAGCAGGAGGCCAGTGAATGGAGAAGCAAGATAGAATATTGTTGAGTGAAAATGAAACCCCGGTTGTAATATAAAGTGAAAATAATACAAGATTAAAATGCAGTCACCTAATGCATTGATTTTCAGTATTTAATCCTATCTAATTAAATAGCGCTGCGTATTCTCGTTAAATACTACCACTTTCATTTTCTAATCGCAGATTATTTATACTCATCTTGTTAATCAATACGTTTTTCTATCTTTAGCAGCCTTCTATCCGTTCTTTCTGAAAAATCAGGTAATCAAATGAACAGACGTAAAGCAATCTCACGGATTCTATTAGCAGGTACCGGAATAGCCCTCGCATCGGGGGGGTATAAATGGTATGAAATCAATAAAACACCTGATATTAATTTCCTCAATACAAACACTGACCTGGTAGCTTCTTTAGCTGAAACAATCATCCCCTCAACTGATACTCCCGGAGCAAAGGAGGCAGATGTACACTCTTTCATTATAAAAATGGTTAAGGATTGTACTGATCGAAAATCACAAAATAATTTCATTACGGGATTAAAAGATATACAAGCACATTGTATAATAAAGTATGGAAAGACATATCAGTCCTGTTCGCCTCAGCAACAAGAAACAGCGTTGAAGTATTTCGAGAAAAAAGGTAAGCCTTATGCTGGCATTGTGGGGAAAGCACAAACAAGGTACCTGGGAAAATCATTTTTTACTACATTGAAAGAATATACGGTGGAAGGATTCTGCACGTCACGGGAAGGGGCTACCAAGGCACTTGTTTATGATTATGTTCCCGGCAACTATCATGGCTGTATTCCTCTCAAACCAGGCCAGAGGGCTTGGGCTACAAACTGATTTTTATGGGCGATCCGATTAAAACGAACCAGCACGAAAAGGAACTGTACAACTATGATGCAATTGTGGTTGGATCTGGTATTACCGGTGGCTTAGCAGCCAAAGAGCTTTGCGAAAAGGGGTTGAAAACCCTTGTGCTGGAAAGAGGCGAAAATGTGGAGCATATTACCGGGTATAAAACAGCGAATATGCTTCCCTGGGAGTTTGATCATCGT
>CALRSN020000179.1:0-5674 GCA_943370865.1 Bordetella parapertussis | reverse complement strand
GATCATTGGAAGGGAACGAAGCACCTGCATCAAATTTGCCCGTCAACAATCCAAATTGCAACGGCATCCTGGCAATGATGCCACAACCCTGCTCTGCTGCCTTATCCAATAAGGGTAATGCTTTTTGATTGAGCAGGTTCAGCACCAGTTGAAATCCATTTCCTAATTGATGTTCCAGTAAATAGTCCGCTTCCGGCAAAGGATCAAATGTATTCAATGACAAACCCCAATACCGGATCTTTCCCTGTTGTTGCAGTAACCGCATCGCTTCAATACATTCTCCCTGCTGCAGGTGTTGCACCCTGGCTGTATGTAACTGGTAATAATCAATTGCATCTCTTCTCAGGCGGCGCAAGGATTGTTCACAAGCAGCCAGTATATATTCTTTTGAATAATCTACCGTGAACTGCTCATTCCGGGAAACATTACCCACTTTGGTAGCAATGATTACTTCTTTATTACCTGCCAGTGCATGCCCCAAAAGCTCTTCCGAATGGCCCAACCCATAAATGTCTGCTGTATCAAAAAAGTTGATCCCGGCATCCAGTGAGGCATGAATAGATTCCACAGATGTGGTATCATCGGCATCGCCCCACCCGATCGCCGTGGTGCCGATCATGGCTCCGCCGCCAATGGCCCAGGCACCATAACCCACTTCGCTCACTAAAAGATCCGTATGTCCGAATTGTCTGTATTGCATCAGCCAATTTACAACCTTACGGAAAGAAATGTACTTTTGATCTATACAATTGCTGATATGAACAGACCTGTACGAGTTTTAGTCGCTAAAGTTGGGCTGGATGGCCACGATCGTGGTGCTAAAGTGATCGCTACTGCACTAAGAGATGCCGGCATGGAAGTGATCTACACCGGTCTTCGCCAAACCCCGGACATGGTGGTGAATGCTGCCCTGCAGGAAGATGTGGATGCGATAGGTATAAGTATCCTCTCCGGTGCCCACATGACCGTTTTTCCCAAGGTGATCGAAATGATGAAAGCAAAGGGAATGAATGATGTACTGCTCACGGGTGGAGGCATCATTCCCGAAGATGATATGGACAAACTGCATGAACTTGGTGTTGGAAAATTATTTGCCCCCGGCACACCTACTTCCGATATCAGTGATTATATTACAGCGTGGGTCAAAGAACACCGCAGTTTTTAGTACTAACGATTCCTTCCATTCTATTTTTCTAATTCATTCTTCGTAAATTCATTTACGTATGGAAGGACATCCGCTTTTAGGCAATTACCATAATCAGCCCCGTGTCTGGGATGAAATGTTTGATGCAGCGGGCATCCGCCCGGCTTATGAGCAATTCGTGTCTTCCATCCAGGATTTATCGGTCGATGAAATGACCCATAAAGATGAACTGGCCAAAAAACTGTTTATGAGCCAGGGCATCACCTTCACGGTGTACAGCAGCGGCGAAGGCATTGAAAAAATATTCCCCTTTGACATTGTTCCCCGTATCCTGGAAGCTGCTGAATGGAAACATATCGAAGCAGGTATTAAACAACGGTTGAAAGCACTGAACATTTTCCTGAAAGATATTTATAACCAGCAGTTCATTATCAACGATGGTATTGTTCCGGCCAAACTTATTTACTCCTGCCCCAATTTTGTAAGGCAGATGGTGAATGTGAATGTGCCATTTGATATCTATACACATATTTCCGGTATTGACCTGATCCGTGACCATGACGGCACGTATTATGTGCTGGAAGATAACCTGCGGACACCTTCTGGTGTATCATATATGCTGGAAAACCGCAGTATCACCTACCGGATATTCCCTGACCTGTTGCCTAAGAATAATGTACGGTCAGTAAAAGATTACCCGGATCTTTTATTAAAAAACCTCGTGTCTTTGGCTAATCGGCAGAAAAGTGATCCAACGGTGGTATTGTTAACACCAGGTATCTACAACTCTGCCTATTTCGAACACACCACGTTGGCCAGGCTAATGGGAATTGAACTGGTAGAAGGCAGTGACCTTGTGGTGG
This sequence comes from Bordetella parapertussis, assembly GCA_943370865.1. Classification (GTDB taxonomy): domain Bacteria; phylum Bacteroidota; class Bacteroidia; order Chitinophagales; family Chitinophagaceae; genus CADEDV01. Next base: position 3,667 of record CALRSN020000179.1, on the reverse strand, counting down.
ATAATCATAAAGTTTATATGAAAACAACCACCGGGTTGAAACAGGTGGATGTGATCTATCGCCGGGTGGATGATGATTTTATTGACCCATTGGTGTTCAGACCGGATAGCATGCTCGGCGTTCCGGGTATCTATGGTGCTTATCGCACCGGGCATGTGGCTATCGTGAATGCAATGGGCAATGGAGTGGCAGATGATAAAGCTGTCTATGCTTATGTGCCGGATATGATCAAGTATTATCTGAATGAAGAACCAATATTAAAGAATGTTCCTACTTACCAGTTGGCTGATCCTGACAACCGCAAACTGGTATTCAAGAATATGGACCAGATGGTGATCAAGCGAACCAACGAATCCGGCGGTTATGGCATGCTGATCGGCAGTGCTGCTACTGAAAAAGAAATGAAAGCATTCCGGGTCGCTATTGAGGAAGACCCAAGAAGTTTTATTGCACAACCCATCATCAGTTTATCATCCGCACCTTGTTATATCAATGGAGTGTTACAACCGAGGAGAGTTGACCTGCGACCATATGCATTGTATGGACCCGATGGTATTGATATTGTACCCGGCGGATTAACAAGGGTGGCATTGAAAGAAGGTTCATTGGTGGTGAATTCATCACAGGGAGGTGGCAGCAAGGATACCTGGGTATTGGGATAAAATATTACAAAACTAACTGCAAGAATAAATGTTAAGTCGTGTTGCTGATTCTGTTTTCTGGATGGCCCGCTATATGGAACGGACCAATGGCATGCTGCGGATACTCCGCACCAATTATATTTCCTCGCAGGATGAAGTAAAGGATTTCAGCTGGCAACCCTTGCTGCTTAGCCATAGTGATGCACCGGCAGAAGAAGTTAAAAGTATTGGTAATAATTCTTCAAAAGTTTTACAACACTTATTGTTTGAACGAAACAACGGGGCATCAGTTATTAATAACATTACACGAGCCCGGGAAAATGCAAGAGCTGTACAGGATCATATCACCAAAGAAGTATGGCAATGCCTGAATGATTATTACCACCTGATACGAAGCAAGCATATTCAATCACAATTGCAACAAGGGGACCCCGTCTCAGCATTGGATACATTGATCCATCACGGTATGTTATATCATGGCACAGTGGATATCACCATGGCCAGGGGTGAGGCGTTTAACTATCTCAACATTGGTAAGTTCCTGGAGAGGGCCATTCTTACTGCGGATATGCTGAATATTAAGCTGACCGAACTCAATTATAACCTGCAGCAACCGAAGGAAGTGCCTGCCCTTCGTTACCTGCTTTATTCCTTATCCGGTTATGAGTTATACCTGAAAACTCACCGGGGAAATTTCCAGGCCGATCATGTTTTGCAACAAATCCTGTACAATAATAATTTCCCGCATTCTGTGGCTTATTGTCTGGGACAATTGTTCCGGTATTTTCAACGACTGGAAACAGAAAGTCTGCCGGAAAGCTATAAACAATTGGAGTTCCTGATCGGCAGGGCGATGAATAATGTACGCTACAGCAGCATCCGCCCTTCGGAAAGTGAGCACCTGAAAGAATTTTTACAACAGACCCGCAGCGAGTTATTTGGTATTGCTGCTGCTTTTAATCAATATTATTTTGGTAATTCCTGAATTGCCGCAATTTTGCAACCATGCCTGAATACCGTATCAAACATATTACCCGCTACACCTACCCAGCACCGGTTATTGACAGCGCCAACCAGGTGATGCTTTTCCCGATCACCGACCTGCAGCAGGAAGTTAAAAAACATGACCTGATCATTTCTCATCACCCTGCTGTGGAAATTTTTACGGATTACTTTGGTAATAAAACTGGAATCTTCTCGGTTATTAAGCCACATACAGAGTTAACAATACAATCGAATATTGAAATTGTGACGAAAGAAACTGAGTTACCTGCTTACGATACAGCACCAGAAACACAATGGGAGAACCTTGCAGTGATCCGGGAACAATTTCCCTACCTGGATTTCATGCTGCTGGAAAATTTTGATGCATATAATGAAGTAACAGCAGTCGTCAACACCATGATGAATGCATCCGTTACCCCTTTTGCTGCTGCAAAGGAAATGTCCTCTTTTGTCTATAACAATTTTGAATATAAAAAAGGGATCACCAGTGTGGAAACACAAGTGGATGAAATATGGAAACTGAAAGCAGGTGTTTGCCAGGATTTTGCCCATGTTTTATTGGTCATGCTCCGGCTTGTTGGTATCCCGGCCCGCTATGTGAGCGGTTATATTTGTCCCAAGAACCATGAATTGCGCGGCGAAGGTGCCACACATGCCTGGGTGGAGGCCTATATTCCTTTTTACGGATGGCTGGGTCTCGATCCCACCAACGACTGTATTGTAAGTGACAGGCATGTGCGTTTAGCCATCGGCAGGAGCTTTACGGATTGTACTCCTGTAAAAGGAACTTACAAAGGTTCTTCAGAACACAAGCTGGAAGTATCGGTTATCATTAATAATAGTACACTTGAAGATGAACATTCGGTTACACCGGTTTTTTCGTACCAGGTCAATAACCCGGGCATCCCTTCCACTGATAATTCTTACCGAAGGTTCATGGAGATCCAGCAACAACAATAGCTGGTTCCGGGATAGCATTTTATGTAAAGCCAATTTCCGCCCTGCACAGTTTGCAATTCATTCAATTTTTACCCCCTCTCGTAATGCCTAAATCCCGGTTCACTCAGCTGGGTCACCAATTGCAGTCTATACCTCGCATTTTTGCAGCTGAATCAACCTTAAACCCGAAAATTCAGCAAATGAAACAATTCTTTGTGCGCCGGCATAAAAACGTATTCGTACAGGCCATGCAGTCCGGCAGTGTCATTTCCTTATTTGTGTATATTTCCCTTCGTTGCCTGTTTCATGAATTCCCCATGTCGCTGAGCGAAGAAATATTCTTCTTTCTTAAAACAGGAGTAGCCAGCTGTCTTTTAATTGCAACGGCCATGACAGGATCCGCCTGGTTATATGCCGCTGTACTAAAATGGAAACCCCGGAGAAAAGTCATGTAGGTAAATTGTACTGAATGTCTATTTTTGAAAAAAAACAGGCAGCTTATGTACACTTCCCTATTTGTTTTGCTGGAGCATGGAATCCTGACCGTAGTGATCAACCGACCGGACAAACTAAATGCCCTAAACAATACAGTTTTTGAAGAGCTGAATAAAGTACTGGACCGGGTATATGATCATAAAGAAATTAAATCGGTGATCATTACAGGTGCCGGATCAAAAGCGTTTGTGGCCGGAGCAGATATTTCAGAATTTGGCGGTTTGAATAAAGCGGATGCCATGGCATTGGCCAAAAGAGGGCAGGATACATTTGCCAGGATAGAGAATTGCCCCAAACCCATTATTGCTGCGGTGAACGGTTTTGCATTAGGTGGCGGATGCGAGTTAGCCATGAGCTGTCATTTCCGTATCGCCAGTGATAATGCAAAATTTGGTCAGCCTGAAGTGAACCTTGGTTTAATTCCCGGTTATGGCGGGACACAGCGACTGGTGCAGTTAATTGGTAAAGGCAAAGCCATGGAACTACTCATGTCCGGGAATATGATTGATGCCAATGAAGCAAAATCAATGGGATTGGTCAACTACATTACAACGGGAACAGCACTTTTAGATGAGTGTAAGAAAATA
>CALRSN020000178.1:0-5717 GCA_943370865.1 Bordetella parapertussis | reverse complement strand
CAACCGCCGCAAGAAAGGATGTGATCATGGCCACCGGCCGCAGTGATTACCCCAACCAGGTGAATAATGTACTGGGCTTCCCTTATATCTTCCGGGGCGCACTGGATGTAAGAGCCACGCAGATCAATGAAGCCATGAAACTGGCTGCTGTAAAAGCATTGGCTGAACTGGCCAAGACACCAGTGCCGGATATTGTGAACATGGCCTATAACGAAAAAAATATATCGTTCGGCGAACATTATATCATTCCTAAACCGCTTGATCCAAGGTTATTGTCAACCGTGGCACCGGCTGTTGCTAAAGCAGCTATGGAAAGTGGTGTGGCCAAAAACCCGATCACCGACTGGCAGGCTTATGAGAATAATCTCAATAACCGCCTCGGGCTCGATAACCAGGTGATGCGGGTGCTCGGCAACAAAGCCCGGAAAGATCCTAAACGTATCGTTTTTGCTGAAGCAGATAACCTGAAGATCTTGAAAGCAGCCCAACTCATTTTTGATGAGGGAATCGGTTACCCGATCTTATTGGGTGATGAGAATAAGATCAGGGCCATTGCTGATGCCAATGGAGTTGACATTGATGACCTGCCCATTTTTGATCCCCGCAGTGATGCAATGGAGGAAAAAAGAAATTTATACTCCGATCTTTTCTTTGCCCGGAGAGGCCGGAAAGGTTTCAATGCCTATGAGGCGAAGAAGGTAATGAAGGACCGTAACTATTTTGGTTGCATGATGGTGGAATGCGGCGATGCCGATGCGATGATCTCAGGATTAGCCAAAAATTATCCCGATACGATCAGGCCCGCCATTCAAACGATCGGCACCGAAGAAGGTGTGCAGAATATTGCCGGCATGTACATGATGCTGACCAAAAAAGGTCCTTTATTCCTCGCAGATACAACCGTTAACTTCAATCCGACTGCGGAACAACTGGCCGAGATCACCCTGATGGTGGCAAAAGAAGTAAAACATTTCAATATCACACCCAGGATCGCCCTGCTGAGCTACTCCAATTTTGGCAGCAGCAATTCCCGTGAAGCCAGGCTGGTGGCAGAAGCAAGAAGGATCGTTAAAACAAAAATGCCATCACTGATCGTTGACGGAGAAATGCAGGCCAGCGTGGCTTTCAACAAAGAGCTGATGAAGGAAAATTATCCTTTCTCAGAGCTGGTTGATAAGGATGTGAACACCCTCATCTTCCCGAACCTTGCTGCGGGTAATATTGCCTATAACCTGCTGAAAGAACTGGAAACAGCAGATGCTGTGGGTCCCATCTTGCTGGGACTGAAAAAACCGGTTCATATACTACAATTAGGAAGTTCTGTCCGCAGTATTCTTAATATGGCATTGGTCGCCGTGGTAGATGCCCAAATGAAAAGCAAAGTGTCCACAGAAGAGATCGTCAAACGTTCTCCCTGGTGGAAACGGTACAAAAAAGTAAGTAAAGACCTCTGATCGCCTGGAACATCCTGGAGGTATTAATAGGGATGTTCCGGCAATATTTTTCGTCGTATTTTACAGCCTAAACCAACCGATGACCATTTTCAGCGATATAGGCCGTTACCTTCTGATGATCAAAGGCATGTTTTCCAAACCGGAAAACGGCAAGATGTACTGGAAAGAATTCATGCACCAGTGTGCAGAGATCGGTGTGGGGTCGCTGGGCATCGTAGCTATCATTTCAGTTTTCATTGGTGCGGTTTCCACTATTCAAACCGCTTACCAGCTGGTCAGCCCGCTGATTCCCCCTTCCACCATTGCACAAATTGTAAGGGATACGGTTATTCTCGAGTTTGCCCCCACCCTTGTTTGTATTGTATTAGCCGGTGTGGCCGGCAGCCGTATTGCCAGTGAACTGGGTAATATGCGGGTGAGTGAACAGATCGATGCATTAGAGATCATGGGCATTAACACCAAGGGATACCTGATCATGCCGAAGATTGCTGCGGCCTTGCTGATGATACCACTGCTGGTCATCATTGCCATGGCATTAGGTATCTGGGGAGGACGTTTAGCCGGTTCCATGGCTAATATTCTTTCCGGCAGTGTATATGACAGGGGTTTATTGGAAAGTTTTGTTCCTTATAATGTGATTTTTGCCTTGATCAAATCGTATGTGTTCGCCTTTATCATTTCAAGCGTACCGGCTTTTTTTGGTTATTTCGTTCAGGGTGGTGCATTAGAGATCGGAAGAGCCAGTACCAAGGCAGTGGTGGTAAGTTGTATTGCTATCCTGTTTTCAGATTATGTTTTATCAGCACTCTTATTATAAAAAGAACCTGCCCGAAGCTCATAGCTATTCATGATTGAAGTAAAAAACATACAAAAGAAATTTGGTGATAAAACGGTCATCCAGGACGTTAGTGCTGTGATGAAAGCAGGACAGTGCAATCTCATCATTGGTTCCAGTGGTAGTGGTAAAACGGTATTGATGAAATGTATGGTGGGCTTATTTGTGCCGGATGAAGGGGAAATACTATACCATGGACAAAATTTTACTTCCATGGATGCGCAGGCCAAAACAGAAGTACGTAAAGAGATCGGCATGTTGTTCCAGGGTTCTGCGTTATTTGATAGTTTAACTGTAGAACAAAATGTCATGTTCCCGCTGGACATGTTTACCAACTGGCCGGTGAAAAAAAAGCTGGACCGGGTGAACGAAGTACTAAACAGGGTAAACCTTGTAGAGGCCAACAAAAAATATCCTGCTGAACTCAGTGGTGGAATGAAGAAAAGGGTTGCCCTTGCAAGGGCCATCGTATTAAATCCCAAATACCTTTTTTGCGATGAGCCCAACTCTGGTCTTGATCCACAAACTTCACTGGTTATTGATAAGCTGATCAAAGAAATTACGATTGAATATAATATCACAACAGTCGTCAACACCCACGACATGAACAGTGTGATGGAGATCGGCGATTATATTTTATACATGTACCAGGGCAACAAGGAATGGGAAGGCACTAACCGGGAGATCATTTTCAGCAAGAACCAACGGCTGAATGATTTCATCTTTGCCTCCGAATTCTTAAAAGATGCCAAGGATATGCGGATGCTGGAAGAAACCGGCCAGATTCCCAACCACCGGAATATGGATAATCTTCTAAAATAAGCCCAATTAACAAACGATTTCATTCGTAAAAACAGGCACGGTATAATTCATGCTCAGTTTAGGCTTAACCAACAACTGAAGTATATGAAAAATATTTACCCTGTTTTTATCCTCTCGCTTTTTATCTGCTCCTGTTCTTCTGTAAGTTTCAGCTATGTTGGCAGCAGTTATACCCCAACTAAAAACGTTGATGTGTATGTTGATGAAGCTGCTATTAAAAGGGCTTACACCATCATAGGAAAAGGATACCCGGAACCAACCTGGAGAGGTGTGAAACCTAAACAGGAAAAGATCCTAACTATGGCCATTGCCAAAGCCAGGAAAAACGGCGCCGATGCCATCTTCTTTAAAGAAGTATTTATCCCCTCTCCCTCCACCAATATCCAGACCTTTTCCCAAACTGATTCGATAAATAGGGGGCTGGCCACCCGTTCTACTACTACAATTAGCCCATCCTATGGTTTCTTTCACCAGGAATTGCTTTTCCTGAAGTATCAGTAATGCTGTAACCTGAATTCCTTACTTTTGCCGGACTAAAATTCAGACCGGTTATGAGCATTCTTGTCAATAAAAACTCCAAAATCTTAGTGCAGGGCTTCACGGGTACAGAAGGTACTTTTCACGCCACCCAGATGATCGAATACGGCACCAACGTTGTCGGCGGTGTTACGCCGGGTAAAGGCGGCACTTCTCACCTGGATAAACCCGTTTTCAATACAGTGGCTGATTGCGTGAAGACAACCGGTGCTGACACCAGTATCATTTTTGTTCCCCCTGCTTTTGCGGCCGATGCTATTATGGAAGCCGCCGATGCCGGTATCAAACTGGTGGTGTGTATCACAGAAGGGATCCCGGTGCAGGATATGGTAAAAGTGAAAAATTATTTACTGGGAAAACCCACCAGGCTGGTAGGCCCTAACTGTCCCGGTGTGATCACTGCCGGTGAATGTAAAGTAGGCATCATGCCCGGTTTTGTATTTATCCCCGGTCGTATCGGTATCGTTTCCAAATCCGGCACCCTGACCTACGAAGCAGCAGACCAGGTGGCAAAAGCTGGTTTAGGTATTTCTACAGCAGTTGGTATTGGTGGCGACCCGATCATCGGAACCACAACCAAAGAAGCCGTTGAATTATTCATGAATGACCCGGAAACAGATGCTATCGTTATGATCGGAGAGATCGGTGGTGGTATGGAAGCTGAAGCCGCCCGCTGGATCAAAGAAACCGGTAATAAAAAACCAGTGGTGGGTTTTATCGCCGGCCAAACAGCTCCTCCAGGCCGTCGTATGGGTCATGCCGGTGCTATTGTTGGAGGTGCTGATGATACCGCTGCTGCCAAAATGAAGATCATGACCGAATGTGGCATCCATGTAGTTAGCAGCCCGGCTGATATCGGTAAGAAAATGGCGGAAGTGATCAAAAAATAACCTTATAAGGGTTCTTATAATATTCTAAATAAGCAACGCCTCTTCAAATGAAGAGGCGTTGCAGTTATCATATGCTATTAACTCAGCAAGGGGTTAACGAAAATCACGGATAAAACGGGCCAGTTCATCGCGGCTGCTGCCGAAACTGAACACATCGTTCACAATGAAGTACGTTCTTTTATCCACTGTATTCCGGTAGGCATATTTCGCCAGTTCCAGTTTATTGTTCTCGAAAGTGAACAACTGCAGTAATTCTTTTACCTGCTGGCTGGTAAAATAACTTTTATCCATTACCACTTTAGCAGAAGTTACCCGGTTGTTCTCAAACCATTCTTTACGTAATGATTCTTTCAGCAGGTCAAACTCCCTGGCAGACATCACATTGTTATTATACTGGTTATCCCAGCCACCATTGTTGCCATCGTAGTAGTCATCATCGCCATCTTCATCCCTGTACCAATCATCGTTACGGTCAATACGGCGTTCATCAACGAATACTTTGCCAAACCTGTTAACGGTAATGTCGGTATGAAATCCACGCTTCATGAAAACAGAAGCGTTATAAATCACTTCCTGCCTCCTGCCGAATCCCCAGCCATTACCATTTTTCTTCTTTTCACGGAATATCTTAATGGTATGGTAACCATCAGGCATATTACGAAGGGTGATCGTGTTATCTTTCATGGTGAATCTCCGGCCGTCAATCTCGATCTTCAGGTCCATATTGTTGCTGATGGTGGAGATACTCAGCTTGCTGCCATCAAAGGCTAACAGCGAAAGTGAAAAAAGGGAGCTTAGTAAAAGGGTAAAAATCTTTTTCATAATATTTATTTTAAACGTAAAACGGCCATCTGGTAATTACCGGGTAAAGAACCATAAAGGCCATGCTTGTTGTTAAGCCCGGTGAGTAACTGTTTCAATATTTCTTTCATCATTTTCATTATTCCTCCTTTTTGATAAGGATAATTTCAAAGCACATGCCATCGTGCCAAAAACGAGTGCAACAAAACGTTAAAGGCCCTTGCAGGTTTCACTTTGAACTTGCGTCTATAAGCAGGAGTGATTGCCAGTAAAGGATTACAGCAGAATACAAAACCGGGTTTAATGAAGAAAAATATATTTTTTAGCACAGGAAAATTATCCCAGTCACGAAAGGTTGATACAGGATTTATGAAATTC
>CALRSN020000177.1:0-5724 GCA_943370865.1 Bordetella parapertussis | reverse complement strand
GAATGTCGTCCCCTTCTGGCTATACTGGTCGATACCCATAGTATAATCAATCGTAAGCCCTTTGAAAGGCCTTACTTTCAAACCAGCATTAGCCAGTATCCTGTTTGTTTCCTGTTGTTGTTTGATATCTTCTATAATAGAAACCGGGTTTACACGGCCTCTTTCCCCAACTGCTTTCAGGTTACCCAATGCATCTCTTTCCCAGATATTATGAAAGTTGCCGATAATATTAATGGAGTTCATCGGGGAGAAGAATGAATTACCATCAGGTTTTTCGTTACTAAGGCTATTGATGTAATTCAGGCCAATGTTGAAATTTACTTTTTCACCAATACCCTGGTCAAGGTTCACCCTGAAACTATATCGTCTGAAATCGGTATTCTTGATGATACCCTCATTTTTAAAATAAGAGGCAGAGGTATAATATTTTGTTTTGTCCTTTCCTCCCGCTACAGAAACATTATTATCTGTCCCTATACCCGTACGGAATATGTAGTCATTATAATCATACCTGGTCACTGCTGTAGTATTTGTCAGTGCTGGTGTTAAGATGTCCTGTGTTTGTGCACCAACACCATCCGTAGGACCGCCAAATTTGGTAGGTGACTGATTTACCGGTACACTTTTTCTCAATGAACTTACCATCACGTTGGTTGAAAAACTAACTACCGGGGCACCTGAACTTCCTCTTTTAGTAAATATCTGAACCACACCAGCATTTGCTCTTGATCCATAAATAGCAGCGGCAGCAGCACCATTCAATACTTCTATTCGCTCAATATCTGCCGGGTTAATATCAGCCAGCCTGTTTTGCCCGATAGAACCAATGAAGTTTTGACCATCATAGTTATTACTGGTGTTGGTAACCCTTGTGGTTGCATTATTCACGATAACACCATCAACAATGTATAAAGGTTCGCTGGAACTGGAGATAGAACTGATACCTCTTAAACGAACTGAAATACCGCCCCCGGGATCGCCGCTGTTCTGAATAATTTGTGCGCCTGCTGTTTTTCCCTGCAAAGCAGCTAACACATTTCCCGTAGCGCCTTTGTTAAGCTGATCAGCTCTTACAGTGCTGACATAACTTCCCAGTTGCTTACGGGTAGTACCCTGTGAAGTACCGGTGACCACCACTTCATCAAGTTTCAACGCATCATCCGATAGTTGCGCATCGACTGTATAAGATGCAGCGCTACCGATAGATAAAGCCTGTTCTGTTGTCTTATAACCAATACCGGAAAAAACCAATGTATAAGAACCAGCCTTTATATCCGCGGTGAAATTATAAAGTCCATTCGCATCGGATACTGTACCAATAGTGGTACCACGAAGCTGTACAGAGACAGAAGCAATTCCATTTCCGTCAGTACCGGTTACTTTACCAGACACACGGACCTGGGCTGTAACCAGGAGAGCAGTCAACTGCAGGAACAAGAGGAAAGAAAAGGCTTTCCACCGCCCCTGCCCTAACCAAAGCAGATTTTTCATAATGCAATTTTTGGGGTTAAAAACTATATAGGTTTACAAAAACGTTATAACACTTTTATACCGGCCTTTACATAGGCTTCCAGTTGCGGATCACAGGGCGGCAGTTCTGTGATCAGCATATCAATTTCATCCAGTCCGCATACATTGATCCGTTGTGATGAATTCAGTTTCTCCGAAATAGATAGAGCCACCACTTTTTCAGCAGACTCTATCATTGCTCTTTTTACCTGCACCACATCCCAGTCATTATCGGTAACACCATTCGTGGCATCAATTGCATTAATACCCAATATGCACAGGTCAGCCCTTATTTGCTTGATGCGGGAGATCGCTTCACCCCCCACTGTTATTCTTGAATTTTTGGAAATACGGTCACCAATAAAAATGATATCAATATTTGGGTGATGCACATACTCCATCGCCGCGGGCAAACTGCCGGTGATGAAAGTGGCCTTTAAACTTTCGGGTAATGATTTGGCTAATTCGATAATCGTGGTACCACCAGTGGTGAGCACAAACATATCATCTTTAATAAGCGTCACTGCTTTCCGGGCAATGACTTTTTTATTATCCAACGAATAAACACCGTTGACATTGAAATTGGCCTGGAAGGATTTGGAAAGGGCACCACCATGTACTTTAATGATCTTGCCGGTATCGGCTAATTCCTGCAGATCCCTGCGGATCGTATCCTCGGATACATTAATAGCCTCGGAAAGATCAGCAGTAAACACCCTGTTGTGGAGGTTCACTTCATGCAGAATAAAATCCTGTCTTTCCCTTTTCAGCATAGAGCAGATCGTTGGTTGTTTGACCGAATTTAAAATTGTTTTACTCAAATCAGCAAAAAATTGCAATCTTTTTTACCAAAACCTGCAAAAAATCTCAACAAATCGTAAATTTAGTTGCACGAAACCGACAAACTGAGCCTCATGAATACACAGATCCAACGACTGTATGATATCGCCTGCAAGGAAAACCGGCTGATCATTGGCCTCATGAGTGGAACTTCTTTTGATGGACTGGATCTTGCTCTTTGCCGGATCAGCGGCGATGGCAGCAACACCCAACTGGAGTTAGTAGAATTTGCTACAGTAGCGTATGAAGCTTCTTTCAAAGAAAAATTAAAAAGCATTTTCTCCCGCAAAGATGCCAACCTGGAAATGGTTTGCCTGCTGAATGCCTGGGTGGCTCAACAACATGCGGCTATTATAAATAGTTGCCTGAAGAAATGGAACTATACTAACGAACAAATAGATCTTATCGCCAGTCACGGCCAAACAATTTATCATGCTCCCCAACTATTACATGGACATGCGGAATTTCCGAATGCTACTTTACAAATAGGTGATGGCGACCATATCGCCGTTGATACCGGTATTATCACACTCAGCGATTTCCGGCAGAAACATGTGGCGGCCGGCGGCGAAGGTGCTCCTTTAGCGGTGTATGGCGACTATCTTATTTTTTCCAAGGCTGGTGAGAACAGGATCATGCTGAATATCGGCGGTATTGCCAACTTCACTTTTTTACCAGCTGATAAAGATGCTGCCAAAGTATTCAGCACGGATGTGGGACCAGGTAATACCTTAATGGATGCCTGGATACAAAAAAACTCACCGGGAACATATTTTGATGAAAATGCAGCAATGGCGAGAAAAGGAACCATCCATGAGGAATTATTAAGTGTCTTAAAAGATCATTCCTTCTTTACTGCCTCATTTCCTAAAACGATAGGGCCCGAATTATTCAATCTCTCCTACATCCGATCAGCACAGGAACGATCAGGCACTATGAGTCTTTCAGCCGAAGATGTTATGGCCACCCTCAATTGCCTCTCCGCGGATATGATCGTAAAAAGTATTAAGACCTGTTTTCATGCGGGTGAAGAATTTGTAGTGTACTGCAGTGGTGGCGGTATGCATAACCCGTTGCTGATGGAACATATACAGGACCAGTTGCCGGGCATCACTTTTCATTCAACCGAAGACCTGGCTGTTAACCCCGATGCAAAAGAAGCAGTGCTGTTTGCTTTACTCGCCAATGAATGTGTGGCAGGCGGGCAATTAAAATTTGGCGATGGACGAAGGGGCATTCCCAATGTATCCATGGGTAAGATCAGTTTCCCGGCATAAAAAAAGGGCTGCCATAGCAACCCTTTTCAAATACATTCTATTTAGGTTAAAAACTAAACGGCACTTCCACCTGTGTGTCATCCCATTCAATGATCAGGGAATTATTTTTGCCAAAACGCAAGGTGAGTTGCTCCACTGTTGCACCCAATTTCTTCACCGGCACATTCATCTTCGCCACATCTTTATCTTTATTCTTCTCATAGCTGTAGGCACCCCACTGACCCAATTCTGAATTAAGGATAATAGTCCACTCTGTTTCATTAGGAATAGCAAATAAGGTATAAGTACCTGCTTTGATTCCAGTACCGCCGAATTTAACATCTTTATTGAAAGTGATCTGGGTGGCTTCATCGGCACCTACTCTCCACACTTTTCCAAATTTTTCCAGGGTACCAAATACAACACGGCCATTTTTAAATGGGCGGCCATAAGTAACAGAAGCATTCGCACTGGTTACCGTATCATGTGGGCTTTTGCGCTGGCGGGGGCCATTTTGAGCGGAAACAGAAATAGTAGCTACGGTGGCTACTAACACTAAAAGAGATTTGATATACATAGTTTATGTTTTTAAAGTTATACTATGAAATTAGGTGAATCTGGCGCAAACTCCGTACCACTGGTCAATTATTCTCCAACATTTTCTTAAGCTTACCTAACCCCATTTCCATGGGTGTCCCATACTGCTTGTCAAACAGGAGGCTGGCAAATTTTTCCCAGGGATACCAGCGGAGTTTAAAATCCATATACCATTGCACCGAAGTGGTGCTGCCCCCGCTCATGATCTTCCAGCCGGTTTTGTTTTCTTTAGACCCCTTGCCCACATTTGCAGCGATCACTGTACTATCGTTTACTTCCATGATCTGCAATCCCTGCATGGAATCGTTCGCGGCAATAACTCCTTTAGGCTCCCCGGCAATCATCAGCAGTTGTAATGAATCGGCACCGGGATACCAGTTCTTCCAGTTTTCTGCCTGGGCAATTTGTTCCATTATCCTTTCTTTCGGGGCACTTATTTCCACCGCCCTTGATATTCGTACGGAGGAAGGTATAAAAAGCGATATGCCTGTGATCAGCAGGAAAAAAAACAAAAAGCTGATGATGGCTAATTTCAATAATCTCAAAACAAAAAATTAAACGATCTAATAAATTAATAAAGCCGGTTTACTGCCAGCGTATCACTCTTGCCAGGATCACATATATAATAACTATCCAGATACCAAGAATTCCGATTTCTTTCCAGCATTCAAAAATACCCAAGCCTTCGAAAGAAATTTTTCGCATGGCATTGTTGAACTGGGTCAACGGTAAGTAAAAACAGATTTCCTGCAGCCATTTGGGAAACACTTCAATGGTAAAGAAAGTTCCGGACAATAACATCTGCGGAAATCCGAATAAATTGATCAGTAAAGGAATGGATGCATCTGTTTTTACAATGCTGCTGAAGATGAGACCTACTCCCATCAGCAAAAAGAGCATGAGGACAGACATAAGCAGCATTTCAAAAAACGTCAGTGCTCCATGCTGCAAGGTAAAATCCAGGAAGAAATAGCCAAACAGGATCAGCACCACCACGTTCACTAACTGGAAGAATAAACGGCTCATGCCAATACCTAAAAGAATATTGATACGGCTGACCGGTGAAGCATAAAAGCGTTTCAGCACTAACTGCTCTCTTAATCCAAAGAATGTAAAGGCAATACCAAACAGGGTGGAGAATAAAATAGAAAACCCTAACTGACCAGGCAGGATAAAATCGATCTGGCGGTATTTTCTCACTTCCCTGATAGACGGCTCATCAATAGTCACATATTCCGTTTTATCAGCAGACATGGCTGCATCAAACTTCAGTTTAGTGTACTCAAGAACCTGTTTGAATGAATAAAAAGTATTAGAACTTGCTGTGGTAGTGCTCGTACTGATTGTAAAATGAGGTTTGTTAAGAGAATCTCTCTCCGTCTTTATATCTACAATTGCTGTAAGTCTTCCTTTGATCAGGTCTTTATTCAGGGCTATCGTGTCAGCATACCTGTTGATACGAATGCTGGGATTATTTTTTAACGCATCATACAACGCATTAGACGTATCAGCTCCGGTTGCC
>CALRSN020000176.1:0-5759 GCA_943370865.1 Bordetella parapertussis | reverse complement strand
TCTATAGAGAAGACGATTTCATCCACCCGCATACAATTAAAATCCGAATGGGGTGAGTTTGACATTACTATTCCTTTTACAGACGATGCATCAGCAGAGAACGCAATCACCTGCTGCTGTGTGCTATTATACCTGGGTGGCAGTATAGAAACGATCTCTTCAAGAGTAAAGCACCTGCAGCCGGTAAATATGCGGCTGGAACTGAAAAAGGGAATCAATCACTGCTCAATAATTAATGATAGTTATAGTGCGGATATCAGTTCTCTTGAAATAGCCTTGAATTTTCTTGACCAGCAAAGTACTGTACATAAACGTACTGTTATACTTTCCGACCTGTTGCAAACGGCTATACCCGACCAGGAACTTTATCTTTCTGTCTTGAATAGCTTAAAAGAACACCGGGTCAACAGGTTGATCGGCATTGGTGAGAAAATTTCTAAAGCATTAGAACAGGAATTAGTAAAACAGCGGGAAGGATTAACAATTGAACTATATCCATCCACTCAGGAATACCTGCATCATTTTCGTTCTTCTGATTTCAAAGAGGAAGTGATTTTAATTAAAGGAGCCAGGGTATTTGGTTTTGAGAATATTGTGCAAGAGCTTGAGCAGAAAGTACACCAGACGGTTTTAGAGATAAACCTGAATGATATTGTTCATAACCTGAAACAATACCAACAGTTGCTGAAGCCATCTACAAAAGTAATGGCCATGGTAAAAGCGTTTGCCTATGGAAGCGGGGGAGCAGAGATCGCCGGCATATTACAATATCATAAAGTGGATTACTTAGGAGTGGCTTATGCAGACGAAGGTGTGGAACTTCGACGAGCAGGTATCAGTTTGCCCATCATGGTGATGAACCCTGAAGAAAGCAGTTTTGATGCCATTGTGGAGAATAACCTTGAACCTGAGTTATATTCATTTGAGCTCCTCAACGCCTTTGATGCATTTTTGCAAAAGGAAGGACTACAACAATATCCCATTCATCTTGAAATAGAAACAGGGATGAATCGCCTGGGATTTGGTAAAAGCGAAATAGAGAAATTAGGTGACCTGCTGAACACAACTTCTTCTTTCAAAGTGCAAACGGT
Organism: Bordetella parapertussis; assembly: GCA_943370865.1. Taxonomy (GTDB): domain Bacteria; phylum Bacteroidota; class Bacteroidia; order Chitinophagales; family Chitinophagaceae; genus CADEDV01. The sequence continues at coordinate 4,668 of CALRSN020000176.1, read as the reverse complement.
ATTTTCACACCTTGCAGGCAGTGAAGATGCCGCACAGGATGAATTTACCATGGAGCAATTCCACCAGTTTCAAATTGCGGTCAAGATATTGGAAGGAAAGATCGGGTATACTTTTATCAGCCATATCAGTAACTCTGCTGCAATTCTCAGGCATCCTTTATTACAGCTGGATATGGTAAGGCTTGGTATAGGCTTATATGGAGTAGATAGTGCTGCAACCGGACGGCTTGACCTTTTCCCGGTTACTACATTAAAATCAACAGTGGCCCAGGTAAAATATCTGAAAGCTGGTGAGTCGGTAAGCTATAACAGGAAGGGTGTGGTCAACCGTGATTCCGTGATCGCCACAGTTAGAATTGGCTATGCCGATGGTTACCCGAGAAGATTGGGTAATGGTGCCGGTAAGATGCTGATCAATGGAAAATTGGCGCCGGTGATCGGAACGGTTTGTATGGATATGACCATGCTGGATGTGACCGGTATTCCGGGGGTGAAGGAAGCTGATGATGTAATTATATTCGGCAAAGAATTACCCGTGCAGCAGGTGGCAGAATGGGCGCAAACGATTCCTTACGAGATCATGACGGGTGTTTCCCAACGGGTTAAAAGGGTCTATTTTGAAGAATGATTTTTAACAACGGGAGTCAGAGCCCCATACCTGAAACCCGTATATTTGCGACTTAATAAAAACCATAGTGAAGCTCAGACATGTCATACTTATTATTGCGTTGATCATCCTTGGAGACCAGGCTCTGAAGATCTGGATCAAAACAAATTATGCCACCGGCGATACTAATATTACCGGCATTTCATGGTTCAGGCTTCATTTTATTGAGAACCCCGGAATGGCCTGGGGCTGGAAATTCGGTAATGAAACCGGGAAAATGATCCTCACTCTTTTCCGTTTAGGAGCAGTTATTTTCGGAACCTGGTACCTGGGCAGGCTGGTAAAACAGCAATATACCAAAGGCTTCATTGTATGTGCATCATTGATCTATGCTGGTGCATTAGGCAACCTGCTCGACAGTATGTTTTACGGGATGATTTTTGATAAAGGGTTACATTATGATCCCACGATCGGTATCAATGATTATGTAGGTTATTCCGGCATTGCCTCTTTTTCTTCGAATGGTTATTCTTCCTTCCTCCACGGTAGTGTGGTGGATATGTTATATTTCCCGATCATCAATTCACATTTTCCTTCCTGGATGCCTTTTGTAGGCGGTGACAGGTTTGAGTTTTTCAGCCCGATATTTAACCTGGCTGATGCCTCTATTTCTGTAGGTGTAATAACCTTGTTGTTATTCCAGAAAAGATTTTTTAAACGACAGCATGAAGAGAAGCCGCATCCGACAGTAGTAACGAATTCCGAGATAAGTGACCGGGCACAGGTATTATAAAAAGAAACCGCTTCAACAATGAAGCGGTTTCTTTTATAAGCAGGTGATTCATCTAATTGTTTTGTTTTAGCACAGTTTTCTGCAATATCATTCCATCCGAACGGACTCTTAATATGTATACACCCGGTGCCAGGTTGCTGGTATTATTCAGTTTTAACCTGTTAATACCCTGTGTGAGGTCAAACCTGTTTTTTCTTACTATTATCCCAGAGATGTTTAGCAATTCAGTTTCAGCACTGGCATTTTTTGTGGATGAAATATCAAACCGCAATTCCTCGGAGAATGGATTGACAACTGATGTGAATGAGAACGGAACAATATTAGCTGTCAGCTGTATCGTACGGGTATAACCCGTACGGCCGGCAATATTTCTTAGTTTGATCCTGTAAAAACTGGTTATGGTAAAATCAGGGTCTGTAAACGAGTAGATATTCATGTCGGATTCAAAATCGCCATGACTATTGATTGTTCCTATCTGGCTGAAATTGATACCATCTGTACTTTTTTCAATGTCATAGAATATTTGCTCTGCTTCACGACCAGTAGTCCAGTTTAGGAAGGCCGTATTGTTTTTTGTATGCCCGGTAAAATTGACCATTTGTATTCCCAATGGGATACCACAGTCGATAACAGTCATAGTGATGATATTGCCCTGGTCAGTAAAGCGGCAATTGGCATCAGATAAATTACTGGAAGTGGTAGCCACCACCAGGCGATACATATCACCGCTATCTGTCATTTGCGTATTAGCCGGCGGCACTGTATAGCTGCTTACATATTCCCAGGCTGTTCCATTCCAGAAAGGAACTGAAGGCCCGGCAGGTGCTGTTACATCCACCCAAGTAGCTCCGCCGTCAGTGCTTCGCTGCCATTTATAATACGTATAGTTATTGAAGAATGATCGTACCGTATCATATAATACCAATGGGTTGCCCCAACAAACGACTGGAGTGATAGAGGGAGAATAACTCATGTTTGGCGAACAGGTAGCAACGGATATGTCATCAAGAGCCCAATCATTACCACCACCTCCCGGGGCGTTATTAAAAAATTTCAACGTAAAACTTGTTTGTGCAGGGCCGGTAAGGAAGGTAAAGCCCTTCTTAACCCAGATTCCGGAATAAAGAAGATTTCCGCTGGTATAGTAGTCAACTCCATCCACTTCGAATGTAAGGTTTGGACACACACCAGAGGAGTCAGCAGGTCCAGTGGGAATATAAGCAACGTTACCACTTGTAGCATTGACACCGTTTGAATCAGACCCGCACTTGCTGCAAATATTTCTCATCCAACAGGAAATTTCGTAGTAGGTGTTCGGACAAAGATTAGAAATGGTTTGTTGAAAAGCAGAGTCAATTCGATAAGCTGCATTAATAATGAGCATGTATCCGCCGTTGGCATTTGCTACTGTATCAGCCGCAGGATTTCCCAGTGTAGGGGATATGGCACCAGTATGATCGCCGATAATATCCCACACCGAGAATACCCGGTGGGTAGTTAATGGCCCGGCACCATCGGGATCGGGATCCGGTTTGGGCCAGGTATTAAGTGTTGTATAGTTTGTTCTTGTGGATGTATTGTTTGCAATGCCATAAAAATAGTCATTAGGTGTACCTGTTGTAAAAACATTATAAGTATAGCCCGGGGGTACATTTGCAGACGTTCCCCTGTTGCGGGGTCTGCCAGATCCGAACGTACCGTTTGTTTCTGTTCCTAATGCATTACCTCCAATAGTATTAGAGCAGATACCAAAATTCCTGTAGACCCGTACAGTATTGGCTGGAAATGTAAATGTTTGAATGGATAAAGCTCCGCTTTTATAAGTCATTGATCCACCTCCAGTGAGTATATTAGCTCCATAAGCTGCTGTAACCCGTACACGAAAAGAAGCAATCATGATACAGGTGCTGCCGAATCTTGGTTTATGTGTATTGGCCACCCTTCCTCTCCTCGCAGCAGTGGCAGGCAGCGCAGCAGGGGTAAATCCAAGGTTGATCCTTACGTTTGCACCATTGATCCAACCCGGATCATCATTCATCGCATCTGTAAATTGTTTGTAGATCTTTCCTTCATTGGTTAATACCCGAACGGTACCCGGAATGTAAACAGTACCAGCGGGAACAGCGTCAAAATAGGCACAGCTATCATAAGTACCGGAACGCACCACAAAAGAAGCTCTTATTTCTAAAGTATCTCCTGGTTCTACGGTTCCTCCATTCAAACCTTTGGTGAGATTGATATAGCTTTTACCAAAGTCAATATTCTGTGCCTCTGCTTTCATCATACAGCAGCAGAAAACCGCTGAGACGATACAAGAAAGGGATATTTTTTTTAATAAATGTATACCTGGCTTCATAGGCTGGATTTTCAATGACACAATACGCTGACTTCTGGTATCTAAATTAGATTAGCCATTATCCAAAAACAATAGGAGTTTTGTCATAATAGAGATCTAAATATCCCTATGCTTTTTGCGTGGAAACCCCTAGGTGCCACAAACACAAAACCCCGCCTTTCGGTCGGGGCTTTTTTTGTTATAGCTCAAGGGTTTACTCATAATGATTGAACCATTCATCTCCTCCTGGCTCCACTTCTTTAAAAGCGGCCATCCTTTTTGCGACTGAAATTTTTACCGGGTAAGGATTCACCATGGCAAATACCCTGGTTTTACCTGATGTTTTTACATTACCGGCTAATACAGACCGTAAATAAGGTGATGAGGTTGTTGCCGTTAGCGCTGAGGATTCTTTGATCAGTTTCAACGGGTAGGCTGAAAAGAACGGGGTCGACTTAACACTGCTTTTCACAAGGTTGGTTTTCATATAGGGTATTAATTACAGTGTTAAGTTATAATGGCGGTTACGTAGCTGCAACTTTTACGGAAATAAAAAAGAGAAGAAACCGGATTTCTTCTCTTTTTACTTAGCATTTTTACGATATCGCTTATTTGATTTCGCCAACCATATTGGCCGGGTTTACCCATTCGTCAAATTGCTCCGGGGTAACATAACCAAGTTTGACAGCCATCTCTTTTAATGTTGTTCCTTCTTTATGAGCTTTCTGGGCTATTTCGGCAGCTTTGTAGTAGCCAATTTTTGTATTCAGGGAAGTAACAAGCATGAGGCTGTTGTCAACATGCTTCTTAATATTTGCTTCAATGGGTGCAAGACCCTCGGCACATTTATCATTAAACGATATGCAACCATCACCGATCAGCCTGGCACTATGCAAAAAATTATAGATCATCACGGGTTTGAAAACATTCAGT
>CALRSN020000175.1:0-5770 GCA_943370865.1 Bordetella parapertussis | reverse complement strand
CTCCTTACCGGTATAACGAAACCAAAAAGCTGTTCGCCACTTTTGATGATCCGCGGTCCATCCGGGAGAAGGCAAGGTTTGTCAGGAGCAAAGGGCTTGGCGGCATCATGTTCTGGGAGCTCAGTGATGACGCCCCGGCAAATGGTCTGACCGGAATACTTCACCAGGAGCTGAATAATTGATCCATCGTAAGGGCTGATGCGGCGAATAAAGATTTTAATCGCCGCATATTCTGCGGTGATTATTTCAGAATGCGGTGAATAATGGGTATATTTACCGCATAATTTGCGGAGAATGGCTGTATATATTCATCAACTGGCTCAATGGCCCTCCTTTCACTGGGATGCGGATCAACTTAATAAACTGCTGACTGTGGTTCGTCACCAGCAGGGAAAGCTGTTGGGAAATATGGAAAGACTGGGTTTTGGTTTGCAGGCAGAAGCCAGTTTACAGACCCTTACCCTTGATGTGCTGAAATCAGGAGAAATAGAAGGTGAAATGCTGGATGCACTGCAGGTTCGCTCTTCTATTGCCCGCCGCCTGGGTATGGATATAGCAGGACTGGTTCCTGCCGACCGTCATGTGGAGGGCATAGTGGAAATGATGTTGAATGCGACACAGCATTTCAATGAGCCGCTTACAGAAGAACGGTTATTTGGCTGGCATGCTGCCCTGTTTCCAACCGGCAGAAGTGGTATACATAAAATTGTGGTTGGTAACTGGCGGGACAATCCTCCTCATGATCCGATGCAGGTGGTATCCGGTCCGGCGGGTAAAGAAAAAGTGCATTACGAGGCTCCGGCTGCCGAACTGCTTGCTGATGAAATGAAGACTTTCATCCATTGGTTTAATAGCAACAATGCAACAGATCCCCTGCTCAAAGCCGCTATTGCACACCTGTGGTTTGTTACTGTTCATCCTTTTGATGATGGGAATGGAAGAATGGCAAGGGCAATCGCAGATATGTTGCTGGCCCGTGCCGATGGAACCGCACAACGGTTTTATAGTATGAGTGCACAGATACGCAAGGAAAGAAATGCGTACTATGCTATACTGGAGCAAACACAACAGGGCGACCTGGATATAACCGATTGGCTGGATTGGTTCCTGCAATGTATGAACAGGGCTCTGCTGGCTTCTGAAAATATATTATCTGCTATCCTGGATAAAGCCAATTTCTGGAAAGAGCATGCTGCTACAATTTTCAACAACAGGCAGGTGATGATGCTGAATAAAATGCTGGATGGCTTTGAGGGAAAACTAACCAGTTCCAAATGGGCAACGATGACCAAAACATCACAGGATACAGCATTGCGGGATATACAAGACCTGCTTGCTAAAAATGTGTTGACAAAAGAACCGGGAGGCGGCAGAAGCAGCAGTTATATTATTAAGCGATAAGTTTCCCCTGTCAATCTGGCAAATTTCCTCCTGTTGGAACAGCTGTTGCTATCTTGCAACCCGCAACGAATCGTTTGACCTCCAAATAAATCATTTATCATGGTACAAGAGAAAGGAACCATTTCCATTAATACCGAGAACATCTTCCCGATCATCAAGAAATTTTTGTATTCCGATCATGAGATCTTCCTGCGGGAACTGGTGAGCAATGCCGTGGATGCAAGCCAGAAGATGAAACGGCTCGCCACACTGGGCCACTATAGCAAGGACCTCGGCGAACTGAAAGTGAAAGTGGCCGTGGATGCTGCTGCCAAAACCCTGACCATTTCTGATACTGGTATCGGGATGACAGCCGAGGAGATCAAGAAATATATCAACCAGGTGGCTTTTTCCGGTGCCACCGAGTTCATGGAAAAATTCAAGGAAGCCAAAGATGCGAACGAGATCATCGGCCGTTTTGGTTTAGGCTTCTATTCCGCCTTTATGGTGGCAGAGAAAGTGGAGATACAAACCCTTTCTTACCAGGATGGTGCTGAACCGGCCCGCTGGACCTGCGATGGCAGTACGTCCTTTGAAATTTCCGAAGGCAGCAGAACAGAAAGAGGAACCGATGTGATCCTGTACCTGAATGCCGACTCGGAAGAATTTTTAGAAGAACACCGCATCAGCGATATCCTGAACAAGTATGCGAAATTTTTACCGGTGCCGGTACAGTTTGGTACCAAAACAGAATCAATACCCGATGGTGAAGATGAAGAAGGCAAAGCGAAATACAAATCAGTTGAAGTTGATAATATTATCAACAACACCAACCCTATCTGGACCAAGGCACCATCTGAACTGAAAGATGAAGACTATTTGGATTTCTACCGGGAACTGTATCCTTTCTCCGATGAGCCGTTGTTCTGGATCCACCTGAACGTGGATTACCCGTTCAACCTGACGGGTGTTTTGTATTTCCCCAAACTGAAAAATGATTTTGAAGTACAGAAGAACAAGATCAAGTTATTCAGCCGCCAGGTATTCATCACCGATGAAGTGAAAGATATTGTGCCGGAATTTTTATTGCTGCTGCATGGGGTGATCGATTCACCGGATATCCCGCTGAACGTAAGCCGTTCTTTCCTGCAGGCCGACAGCAATGTGAAAAAGATCAACAGTTATATCTCCCGTAAAGTAGCGGATAAATTGAGTGAGCTGTTTAAAAAAGACCGCAAGGCCTATGAAGAGAAATGGAGTGATATCGGCATTTTTGTAAAATACGGCGCTATCTCGGATGAAAAATTCTATGAGAAGGCCAAGGAGTTTTTATTATTAGAAAACACAGCCAAGGAAAAATACACCCTGGAAGAGTACAGCATCAAAACCAAAGATTTTCAAACAGACAAAGATGGTCAGTTGGTCTATCTCTACACAGCCGATGCAGAAAGACAGGACAGTTATATCCAGGAGGCGAAGAAAAAAGATTATGATGTGCTGCTGATGAATACAGCCATTGATACGCATTTCATTCATCACTTAGAAAGCAAGCTGGAGAAAACCTCCCTGAAAAGAGTGGATGCCGATGTGATCGACAAACTGATCGTGAAAGAAGATACGGCTAAACATACTCTTACGGAAGACGAGACCACCAAGCTGAAAGCGATTTTTGATAAAGCGATCAATAATCCTGCTATGAAAGTGGAAGTGGAGAGTCTGCCGGCTGATGCGATGCCGGTGACCATTACCATGGAAGAATGGATGCGCCGGATGAAGGATATGAGCCGGATGGGTGGCGGTATGAATTTTTACGGGGCGATGCCGGATAATTATAAAGTGGCGGTGAATGCGAACCACAAGATCGTGAGCAAGATCTTAGCCGCTGATGAGGCACAGCAGACAGCCATGGCGAAACAAACTTTTGACCTCGCCATGCTGGCACAGGGATTATTGAAAGGGGCGGACCTGACGGCATTTGTGCAGCGGAGTGTGGAAGTGATGGGGTAAGCATTTTACCACAACTATATGGCCCACGAATGACACGAATTGCACGAATGAAAGATTTTTCAGTAGTGTGATTGTTGTGATTCGTGGCTTTCTTATTCTTCCTGTGTAAATGTAACGGGCTGGAGACGGTAAGCCTTTATTTTCCGGTTGTGGTCCACAGCCGGTTGCCATTTGGGGCTTTCCGTAATGATCCTGACAGCGATCTTATCAAATTCCGGATGAAAAGGTGTGGACACCATTACGTCCTCTACGTTTCCTTCTTCGTTAACAACAAAACTAATTCCAACGGTTGCCGTGGAGCCGGAACCAAACTTAAGATCCCTGGGCCAGTATAAATTCTTGTACAAATACTTTAACCAGCCTTCATCACCACCTTTGGCAAAACGGGCCTCGGTATTTGCTGCGGCAACATTTTTTTCCGGGCTGCCGTCTTCGTTAAAATATTCCTGCGTTATCTCTTTATCCTTATCATAGACCACGATGCCGGCAACATTTCCGTTGCGGTGAAAGTATTTCCATTTACCATTCTTTTTCCCGCTTACCCAATAACCGGCTGCAGCCGGTGCACCGTCATCAAACCAGCTAACCTGTACATCTGTGCTGTCATTAACATGATCAATAGAATCGGAAGGATAGCCATTGCGATGCCATTTCATTCTTGCTCCTACGGGCCTGCCGAGATGAAAACTGGCTGAATCGGCAATCATACCATTGGAGTGAAACGATAAACAAACGCCTTCCTGTTTATCATTTATGATTCTTCCCGTCATGGAAATATTGCCGTTGGCAAAGTACCAGGTAGCATATCCATTTTTTATTTTGCAGTCCTTGTCTTTATACAGGGCTTTCATCTGCAATTGCTGGTTGCCGATAAAATAATCATGGCGCAACCAGCCACTGTCAGTTTTTTCCAGGGTACTATAAAACCGGGCTTCGGTTGGCTGACAGGGTTTCCAGTAAAAATCGTAATAGGCTTCAGTTTTTTGTGCAACTGAATTGAAGAAGAATAATACCAGGAAAATAGCTGTAATGAATTTCACAACAGGGTTTTTGTAAAACTAAAAATTTTCCGTGAGTAAGAATCAGCGTATACCCGCAAGCAGGAAAATCTTTTCATTTAATCCCGAGTGGTACTGATTTTTCTATTGCATCATCAAGTAAAATACTACTGAAATCAAAAGGAGAGTAACTGATCAGTGAAACTGATTTGTGTTCATTCGTATAATCCGTGGCAATAAAAAGCCTGCCGGCAGGCAGGTCTAACTCTGTGGCTAACTTATTTGAATGGATTGCTGAATTTTTCATCTGTACTGAGTGCATTGTCAGTCAATGTTTTTAAGAAGGCTACCAACGCTGCTTTTTCAGCAACTGTCAGGTTTAACCGTTTCGGTGTACCATCCGGGTTACGGAGTTGAGGGGCCAGGTTGGGATTGGGTTTTACTCCTGCGTTATAATGTTCCACCACTTCTTCCAGGGTTTTAAAACGGCCATCATGCATATAGGGCGCCGTGAGTGCAATACTCTTTAAGCTGTGTGATTTGAAATTGCCAGCCCGGGCCGGGTTGTTGACCACACCTCCGACACCCAGGTCAACAGCAGGATTATCAAGACCATTGTTACGATCACCGGGAGCAGTGAATGTTTCTGCGGTATGGCAGGTGGCACAGGCTGTGAGTGGTCCGAAGAATAATTGTTTTCCAAGATTTTCTTCAGCGGTGAAATTAGGATAAGGTGTTTGTACCGGGTTTTGCGGCGGCGTTATTTGTGCACGGCCTGCATCAAATTTGGAACGGTACGAAATAATTGAACGGACAAACTGCGCTAATGCTGCCGCAATCTTATCACTGCTGATAGCAGAAGAACCAAATGCTTTTTCAAATAATACCGGGTAATGTGCTTTTGTTTTTAAGCGATTGACCAATGTATCCAGGTTCATGCCCATTTCCACATGGTCCTGCACGGGTGTCAATGCTTGTATTTCCAGTGTAGCAGCTCTTTCATCCCAAAAGAATCTTCCGTTGGCATAATACCGGGCATTGATCAGTGACATAGAGTTGCGGCCGGTGAGCCCGCCATTAAAGCCTTTGCTCAGCCGGGCTGTATCCGAAAAACCCAATGCTTGTATATGACAACTGGCGCAGGCAACTGTATTATTGATAGAAAGTATTTTATCATAAAATAAAACACGGCCCAGTGTGGCACCCCAATCGGTGACCGGGTTGGTGGCAGGATTATTATCCTGGTTATTGACAACAGGTGCGCCAAAAAAAGCAGGCAAAGGCTGCACGGCATAATTAAATACGGCTGCCGGGAGATTGAGTGCCGCTAACGGATCAGCGGGAGATGGAGCGGCCGTATCATTCTTTGTACAGGAATTAAAACT
>CALRSN020000174.1:0-5782 GCA_943370865.1 Bordetella parapertussis | reverse complement strand
GGAAGGGCATACCGATAATGTACCGTATGTTGGCGGAGGTGTATTAGCTGACAACTGGGACCTGAGTGTAAAAAGAGCAACTACGATTGTAAAAATGCTGCAAAAGCAATATGGCCTTGATCCGGCTAAGATGGCCGCAGCCGGTCGTGGAGAATATAAACCGGTTGCTGATAACAGTACCAAAGAAGGTAAGGCTGCTAACCGCAGAACAAGAATTGTGATCCTGCCGCAGCTTGACCAGTTCTTTAAACTACTGGAACCAAACAGTAACGGCGGATAAATTATAATAGTAGGGAATAAAAAAACGTCATCGCTGTGTAGTGATGACGTTTTTTTATTTGTGTTATCCATTCAATCTTGCTTCTTCCAGGTCAAGTTCCCACTCACGGTCCCGTATCAGCTCTTCACTGTATTCACCCTTGTGACGGACATAATTCAATTCTCTCCGCCTGATATGAACCAGCTCTAACAGCATTTGCCGGTAATGTGGTAAAAAAGAGGCTTCTTCATCTTCTCCCTCATCTGCTTCCAGCTTCCGTTTGGTGATCTCTATCATTCTTTCATACCGGTCCCGCACCCGTTTATAGGTGTCGTGATTTTGTGTTTCCTCCGGGTAGTTGGTATCTAAATAAGAAAGCACTGATTCAGCCAGCCGGATCCTTAATGCCAGGGCCTGTAATTTTTCAGATTCTTTTTCATTCACTTCGATCTTTAAAATGCGGATCAACGGTTTCAGGCTCAATCCCTGTAATACCAGCGTAAACAATATTACTATAAACGTAATGAAGAGGATCAGGTTACGGTGCGGAAACGCTTCATTACCGGATAGGGTTAATGGCACTGCCAGTGCAGAAGCGAGTGAAACAACACCCCGCATACCGCTCCAGGCCACTAGTAATACTGTCTTCCAACTCAACGGCCCTTCATTAGTACGAATGCTTTTAAATAACCACCGTGGTATATACGCACCGGGAAATACCCAGATGATACGAATGACGATGGTGAGCAGGCTGATAATGACGGCATACAAAATAGCTTCGCCTGTTGAATAATTACCCAAACCATCAACGATAACAGGTAGTTGCAGCCCAATAAGAATAAAAACAAATCCATTCAGCAGGAATACGAGGGTGTCCCAAAGCCCGTTAATGGATAAGCGGGATTCATACGTGAACATTTCATTGGAACGGAAGGAAAGAAACAGGCCCCCGCTTACAACGGATAAGACACCGGAGAAATGAAAATGTTCCGCTGCGACATACATAATATAAGGAGTGATAAGCGTCAGTGCCGCATCAATGCTGGCCGTGGTAGGAAAAAAACGATGAATAATGTAAACGACATAAGCAATGGCCAGGCCAATGGCAATACCCATGAACACCACAAGCGCAAAATTCTGCGCCGCTTCTCCCAAATGGAACTGGCCGGTAATAATGGCTGCAAGGGCAAAACGAAATACGATCAAACTGGATGCATCATTCACCAGACTTTCGCCTTCTAAAATAGTGACCACCCTTTTGGGAACTTTTAATCCCTGTAATACCGAGGTGGCGGCAACAGCATCCGGGGGTGAAATGATACCACCCAGTAAAAATCCATAGGCTAAGGGAAAATCAGGAATGATCGCATTGGATACAAATGCAACTGCGGCTGAAGTGAAGATCACCAGGCCGAAGGCCAGCAGGCTGATAGGCCGCTTCATCTTCCAGAAATCACTCCAGGAAGTATTCCAGGCTGCCGCATACAGCAATGGCGGCAAAAAGATGAGGAAAACAAGATCAGGGTGTAAACTAATAGACGGGATACCCGGCACTAAACTGATCAGCAACCCGCTGATGACTAAAAGTATCGGGTAAGAGATCTTCAGCTTTTCGCTCAGCATCACGAGAAAAGCAATACCGAAAAACAAAGAAATGACGAGTAAGATATTATCCTGCAGCATAGACGTCTAAAATAGGACATTTATTGAACAGCTATTACAGGGATCTTGTTCGGGAGAAACTGGTCTGAAGAAAACAATTCACCGGTGCAAAGTTTTCAGTAATTCCAGGTGGGGCTGCAGGTTCTTCAGCGTATTTTTTTGCAGGAACTGTTTCAGGTGTTTATAAAAATGACTATGGTCGTAGTAGTTGTATAAAGAATAATGAAAATCCCCGGGCGAACCGGCAAGATGAGCGGTGGCTTTGCGGATCCGCATCACCTGCAAGGCCTGCTTACTACTGATACCGGTGCAAGTCTCAAAATAGCGTTGCAGGGTTCGAACTGATATGTTATGCCGGGCTGCTAATTTTTCTAATGAAACGGAGAAGTCGTTTTGCCGGAAACAACGTTCTATAATAGTACTGACAATATTAACCTGTTGTAAAGAGCCTTCGTGTTTATGCAACAGGCTGGTAAAATACTCCGACACAATAGTCGTTCTTTCAGGAAAAGAACCAGCTTTTTTGATCTTATTAATAATGAACTGATCCAGTAAATAACTGAGGGGGAAAATATAATTTTTATATTCTGCAAAGTTGATCTTCTTTTCGTAGAGCACAGGTGAAACACGAAACTTGATACCGAATAAATGATTGCCTGGTTTATGAAAACATTCAATGGCATTATACCGGGGTAAAAAACAATCGGTCTTCATGCTGAATTTCTTATCAGCCACCTGCATGATAAACGGGGTGCCGAGATTGATGATGTACGTATAACCAATGTTTGGGAACTGTGCATCTGAAAACCCTTTTGGATATTCTTTCCACAACAGATTGAATTTGGTTTCCCAGAAAAAATCAATGAAATGGTTGAGGGCAGGAGGCGGGGGCACCCGGTGGTAGTTTTTTTCAAAGTGATCGGTATGAAAAAATTCAATATGCTGCATAAATAATAGCCTGGTATAAATGTAGTAGCTATGACCGTTAGCGGCATACTAAACTATATGTACGGTTAGCAGCAGGTACAGGGATAATAAAAAACCACTCCGGGGAGTGGTTTGAGTGGCTGAATCAATTACTTATTTCAATGTCCTCATATAATTTACGATTGCCCAGATATCATTTGCATCAGGAATTTTCTTTCTGTAGGCAGGCATATCTTTACGTCCTTCAAATGTCTTATAGAAAAGAGCTCCATCGGTTTGTGACTGGAAGGAGGCTTTTGTAAAATCTCCGCAATCCGTATCTAACTGGGAAGCTTTAGGACCATCACCTTTACCTTTTGTGCCATGGCAGGATTTGCAATGCTGGTTATAGAGTGTTTTACCATCAGCAACAGATTCTGCATTTCCTTTCAGCGGGTTGGCTTTGTTTTTGGCTGCATCAGGAACAGGCCAGGGATCCTGTGTGTTGTTTTTGGGCACAAAGGCCAGTAAACCGATAGCAAAAAGAACAGCTATCATAACAATTACATTCTTTTTCATTTTCATTGATTTTGCTTATTAAATAGATAGATTTATACTATGAGTTGGTTGCATGCGGCTGTTCTTTTCTTAAACGGAACAATTCATACACAATAACGATATAGTGACCCCACACCGCCAGCATTAAGATAATAAAAGTGATCAACATCCACAATGGAGGATGTGAGCTCCATAAAGCTCTTGGCTGATCTTCGATTTTATCCGATACAGGTACTCCCCATTGCTGAACAACAGCAGCTTCCAGGTTACCATAGATTTCGCTTTCATCCAGCCGGGCCAGCAGGGTGATATTTCCTTTGGCATCGCCGGGCAGGTTATTGGCTATTTGAGCACTGCCTTCACCATTCTCATCGGTGGTTATTTCTCCGATTTTCAGCGGGTTGAAGGAACGTTTGACAAAAACACCAAGGGCTGCTTCAGGAACCGGGGTTTCTTCTCCGGTAGCAAGGTCAACCAGTTTTACCTGCACAGAATACAATGAATCTTCCTTTACCGGGGTGATGGTCAGTAATGCTCTTTTCACCGTTACTTCTCCTTCAGTGCTTTCCATTTTTTTAACCGGCCCCAACACCGCTTTAAAATGAAGCATTCCTTCTGCATTTGTAGTCACCTGTTCTGGTTTTATAGTAAAAACAGCCAGGCCATTCCTGTCAGTAATAACAGATCCTAGTTCCTGTTCTGCAGAATCAGTGACCTGGAAAACATTGACCTTAAGGCCATACATTTTCCGCATCTTTTTTTCAATCTTTGCTTTAACGGCTATCTTAAGATCAACAGATTTATCAGCTTTCTGAATACTGATCAGTTCAACGGACGGAGATATCAGTTCTTCTTCCGCTGCAGCAGGTGCTTCCGCTGCGGGTTGTTGTGCAGCACTATCCGCTTGCCCAACAGCAGGGGCGGCAGACAGTAAACACAAAATGACTCCTGCAAATAATAACAGTTGCCTGGTGAACCCCGGGCTGGCTATTTTAGTTATTGCTTGTTTCATATAATATCTTTTTTGGCAGGTTGTACTTTGCTGATTTGTTGCTTAATGATGATCGTGTTGTAACTGGTGTTGTTCATGATGTGTATGTGTATCTTCTAAACCGGAAACGGGTACTACGGTTACAAACTTTGACATCACAGTAAAAAACAACAGGAACGTAGCAATACCTGCAATGGTCAATGCCCATTCAGGCCAGGTGGCAGCGTATTTTACATACTCTGTTCTGGTATCCTGCATTGGTAATAAAGTTGTTTCGAGTGTCGGAACAATAATGAGGTAACGTTTTACCCACATAGCTATGACCATAATGAAAGCTACTAAAGTAATGGGGCCCGGTTTACGGGTAGCAGGAATAGCAACGATAGCAATCGGCAGTACGATACCGGCGAAATTGGCAAAGAATGTCCACCAGCCATATTCTGCAGGGCTGAATAATTTATGAATCAGTTCGCTGTCCCATTTTTCTGAACCAAACCAATCGGTAAAATATTCTGAGAACGTAAAATAACCATAACCGGCTGCGAGCACCAGCATGATATAACCGAGGTATTTAAAATGGCGGTCTGTAAAATAATAATCCAGTTTATACATTTTCCTGTAAAACCACATGGCCACGATCAGTAAACCACAACCAGAGTATACGGCTCCCAAAACAAAATAGGGTCCGAAGATGGTGCTATGCCAGCCTGGTCTTAATGTCATACCAAAGATCCAGGAAAGAATAGAGGCAACAACGATGGACAGCGGGATCATGATGATCGCCATCAGGTTTTGAGAGATCAGTAAGTGCCTTTTCTGGCTGGCAGCGCCACGATAACCTAATGCAAGTATCTTATATAATTTCTGTTTCCATTTCGGAACATCCAGTTTGGCATCACGGTACACAGAAAAATCTTTGATGAGTGCCAGGTAAAGAAACAGGACACTACCGGCAAAGAAGGTAACAACTGCCATCACATCCCAGGTAAGCGGGGATTGAATTCTTGGATAAATAAATAAATGGTGCATCCTGTCAAAGCGACCCACACAAAGCAGAATAAAAATCGGCCCTACGATCACGGAGATCAGTGTCATGAACTGGGCAAGCCGTATAATGGGTTTACCCCAGGTTACTTTGGATAAGTGAAGTATGCCGGCAATGATGGCGCCTGCATAACTGAGCCCGATAAAGAAGATAAAGTTGACGATGAATAATCCCCAAACTACATTATCCCGCATGCCGGTTACTCCGTGTCCTTTGGCAATCTGCAGGTATAATGCATATAAGCCCACGAGAATGCAGAGCACATAAAAGATCGTCCAGCCCCAGGCTCTTTTGCCATATGTTTCAATATTCTTACGTTGATAATTGAAAGCTTCCTGTTGATATGTATTGAGTTCCATAA
>CALRSN020000173.1:0-5787 GCA_943370865.1 Bordetella parapertussis | reverse complement strand
AGACCGCAGAACAATTCAAGGAAGTTTTACAACGCCCGGTGAAGAAGGTTCCGTCCTTACGGGATGTGGTGATCGTTAACCTGTTTTTTGAGAATTCCACCCGGACAAGGATATCTTTTGAACTGGCGGAAAAACGCTTATCTGCTGATACAGTCAATTTCACCGCTTCGGCATCCTCCGTTGCCAAAGGAGAAACACTGTTAGACACGGTCAACAATATCTTATCCATGAAAGTGGATATGGTGGTAATGCGGCACAGTGCCAGTGGTGCCCCGCATTTTTTAGCCAAACATATTCCGGCGGCCATCATCAACGCCGGAGATGGCATCAATGAACACCCGACACAGGGTTTGCTGGATGCCTTCTCTATTAAAGAAAGAACAGGCAGTCTGGAGGGAAGAAAAGTAGCCATCATTGGTGATATCATGCACAGCCGGGTGGCGCAGAGCAATATTTATTTGTTGAAAAAAATGGGAGCAGAAGTGGTGGTATGCGGCCCGCCCACACTGATTCCCAAATATATCAGCGAGGCACTGGGAGTGAGTGTGAGTTATAACCTGAAAGAGACATTGGAATGGTGTGATGTAGCCAATGTGCTACGTATACAATTAGAACGACAGAACCAGGTATTGTTCTCTTCACTTCGTGAATATAACCTGGCCTATGGTATCAGCCGGAAACTGCTGGACAGCCTGCATAAAGAGATCGTCATTATGCACCCCGGACCTATTAACCGTGGTGTGGAACTGGACAGCGATGTGGCCGACAGCAAACAATCCATTATTTTGCAGCAGGTGGAAAACGGAGTGGCCGTCAGGATGGCGGTATTATATCTCTTATCCAATCAAAACAAAGCATAAATTTTTGATTTTAGATTTGGCTGATCGTGGTTGCAATAAATCTAAAATCCCCATCTAAAATCTGAAATGCCATGCGAATATGTCTTTTTCCCGGAACCTTTGACCCGCTAACCCTGGGTCATGTTGATATCATCAACCGGGCCATTCCGCTGTTTGATAAGATCGTGGTGGGAATTGGTCTGAATGCCGCCAAGGCACCCATGTTCACAGCAGAACAACGGTTACAATGGATCAGGGATATCTATAAAGATGAAGACAGGGTGGAAGGTGCCGTGTATGAAGGATTAACTATTGATTATTGTAAAAAGATCGGTGCCCATTTTATTCTCCGCGGTATCCGCTACGTCAGCGATTTTGAATACGAGAAAACAATCGCTGATGCCAACCGTACATTGGATAAAAATATCGAGACGGTCTTCCTTACCGGTGAACCGAAATATACTTCTGTTGCATCTACTATCGTCAGGGATATCATCCGCAATGGCGGTAATGCAGCTCCCTTCTTACCGGATATTGTTGCTAAATCCGTTCTAAAATAAACATATGGCTATTTGGTTCGATCAAACACTTACCCTTGATAAAATGAAAACCCTTGGGGAGGGGACCATGGGTGAGTATATTGGTATTGAGTGGGTGGAATTAGGTGATAATTTTCTGAAAGCAAAAATGCCCGTTGATCATCGTACCCGGCAACCGTATGGTTTGTTGCATGGCGGGGCTTCCTGTGTGTTAGCGGAAACACTGGGTAGTGTGGCTTCTGCACTGGTGGCAGATCATACAAAATTTTATTGCGTAGGATTAGAGATCAATGCAAATCATATAAGAAGTGCGAGGGAGGGTTATGTAACGGGTGTCTGCACACCACTGCATACAGGCAACAGCACCCATGTCTGGGATATTAAGATCTATGATGAAAATGAAAAACTGGTTTGCGTGAGCCGTCTGACCGTAGCGGTGTTGCCACGAAAGAACTGATCAATATGCTAAGAACAGTTTCAGTACATCTACAACTGATGGGAAAGAGTTTTTTAAGTAAGGTTCCAGTGCATCTGCCGCCACCCATTTTGTTTCAAGGATATCTTCTTCTGTTTGCGGCACCAGTTCCTGCTGGCCGCTTACTTTCATACTATACCAGTGGGATTCCTTCAGTATGAATTTGGTGCCTTCATGGTAAGTATGATAAGTGATGAGTAAAGGCTCCACCAGTTTTACCTGTTTCAACCCTGTTTCTTCTTCCACTTCCCGCACGGCACAATCTTCCAGTGATTCGCCTTTATCTAATTTGCCTTTGGGCAGATCCCATTTACCCCGGCGGAAGATGAGCAGCAATTCACCATCTTCATTCTGAACAATGCCACCGGCTGCCTGTATAAAGGTGAATTTTTTAAAAAATGCTTTCTTCAATGCCTCAAAATCGGGATGAATAAAAACCCCGGCATGTACTTTTTCCAGCTGCATTTCGTGGATCATTGATTTCACGGTATGATTATCCAGTTCATCAATGAAAACAGCATCGTCATGGTGCAGGAATGGCTCGATGGTTTCATCTACCTGGTCGCAGAGAAAGAGGGGTTTGTCGTTGAAGAAAATTTTAATATACATATGGGTAGCTACAAAATGTAATTATCAAGGCACAAGGTACAAGATACAAGGCACAAGACCTTCAACCCGATGAGGCTTTCATCCACCCAACTTGTTGATGAAAATCCCTGACCGATTTTGCACATGCATAAAAACGATCTTCCAGCTCTTTAGACATAAGATTATTTTTTCTGCTTTCTATTCTTGTGCCTTGTCCCTTGTGCCTTTTTTCTACCTTCGCCCCATGACAAATGAAAAAGCCGTTGCCGAAAAACTACTTCAAGTTAATGCAGTTAAATTAAATCCGGCACAACCCTTTACCTGGGCCAGTGGATGGAAGAGCCCGATCTATTGTGACAACCGGAAAGTATTATCCTTCCCTTATGTAAGAGATTTTATCAAGTCGGAAATGTGTAACGTGGTCTTTGAAAAATTTCCAGAGGCAGAATTGCTTGCCGGTGTTGCCACAGCAGGCATTGCCTGGGGAGCCATGGCCGCCGACCAACTGAAACTCCCTTATATCTACGTGAGGCCAAAACCAAAAGAACACGGGTTGGGTAACCAGATAGAAGGATCTTTTGAGAAAGGTCAAAAGACCATTGTGATCGAAGACCTGGTCTCTACCGGGAAGAGCAGCCTGCAGGTGGTGGATGTGCTGAAAGCAGCCGGGCTGGAAGTGATTGGTATGGTCTCTATTTTTACGTATGGCTTTCCCGTTGCAACGGAAGCTTTTGAAAAAGCATCTTTGCACTATTATTCGCTGACCAATTACCCGACCCTGATCGAACTGGCATTGGAAAAAGGGATTGTGGGTGCTGATCAGCAGGATATTTTGTTAAAGTGGCGGGACGATCCTGCCCAATGGAAAGGAGTTCTGTAAATTGCTTTTATTAAATCATACCGCATGAAGAAACTATTTCTTACCGCTGTTATCAGTATGGCTTTTATTTCAGGGGCTTTTGCTCAAACGAAAGCATCTCTGACCGCTAAGATCAAAACACCAACAGCACAATGTGAAGCCTGTAAGAACAGGATCGAGACCTACCTGAAACGCTATGATGGTGTTACTTTCATCAATGTCAACTTCCGGAAAGGTGAGACACAGGTAAAATACCTGACCGACAGGATCAATATCGAAGAGATAAAAACAGCTATCGCCAATGCGGGGTATGATGCAGATGATATCCCGGCCACGGAAGATGCGTATAACCGCTTACCAAGAACCTGTAAAAAATTTGAAGACGGGGGCGGGCATCCCAAACCCAAAGTGATACCACCTGCTCCTCCGCAACAATAAAGAAAGTAGAACCGGTCGCTGACCGGTTTTTTTGTGTCTTGCGGCTTAGTAGTTACTTTAACTCTCCAAGGATTTATAACCCCTGGAGAGTTAAGTATTACCCTTATCAGTATTTGATCAGCAGGGTATCCGTGTAATTAATTGGAATCGTTTTATAAAACCCTGACCGGCCCACCCGAGCTTTACCTTCCACCCGTACATGAGATTCCTTTCCTGCAAAGGCCTTACGGGTCTGTTCCATCAATAATAGTGTTTTGGCTTGTCCGCTCAGCGGCAGCAAAAAGGCCGACCGGGCGGCGATCTTTACCGGCTCCGTATTCGAAAAATGCCCCAGGAAGCTGCTGTCAAGGTAGAGGTCGCAGTCAAGGGTCTTTAATTTCAGTCCGAAATTATTGGCGTTGGTGAACCGGAGGTCGGCTGAAAGGTCGGTCTCCGACAGGTTCAGCTTACCAATCTTCAGGTTTTCCACATTTTCAAAAACGGGTTCCTTCACGTCGGTACAGGCGCCTGACAGTAGAATAACGAAGAGGAGGAGCAGGGGTATTTTCATAACAATGAGATTGAATGCAAAATAGGAGAAAGAACCGTATTCACAGAAAAGTGGGGAAGTAGTGGCCGGGTATTAGGAAACTACTTCTAATCCTACCCCTCCTATATAGGCATCAATATTATAACACTATAACACAACATACCTATAAAGGGAGTTTTTTAAGGGTATTTTTAGAAAATTAGTTTCCCAACCGGGTGCAAAAGATTTCAGGACAGCTACTTAAAGTAAAATTTGAGGTATTTGGTAGTTTACAAGTTTTAGGGCTGGCCGGGATATTATTTTTACAATTTTCTTGCTTTGCTTTGGCTTTAAACCTTTACTTTTAAACTATTAAAACAAAAAGCCCCCTGATTAAAACCAAGGGGCTGGGGCGGGACTACTGCGCTAACAGTAATTTGTGCCATCCACATAGACAATAGGAGACCAGTAACAAAGGCCTTTCAGGGGTAGTGAAAAACACTTCCCCTGTTTTTTTATCTATGTAGTACATCACCCTCACTGTTTTCAAGCAAGGGCTACGGCACTTACCGCATCTTTCATGTACTGCCATGATTGATGGTTTTTGGGGTTAATAAAAGACTTTATTCATACATGTTGTCTTTACTACCACCTATCATGACTACAAAAAAAAGAACCGTAGCGAAACTACTGATTTTTGGTGTCCAATTTCACTTTTAAGCAAGACCGTGTATTACTTTTTGAAATAAATCGTTATCCTACAAATGTGGGAAACTAATCGGAGGAAGTTAGCGGCACTTACCCTTACTTTTGCGCCCTTAAAAAATAAAAACAAGTATCTATTATGATAGATGAGATTATTAGGAGGTATTTTAGTATCATTTTTTTTGTCTGGGTGTAATTCTTATACACAAAAATCTTCAAAGATATATTACCCCATCGCTATTATAGAAATCACAAATCAAGATTCGCTATTTAAAGAGAAGCCTAATTTTATTAATAATATGCTGGGGTCTGAGAATGATACTTGTTTTGTTGACACTATCTCCTGCGATTGCCATACCCCCAAAAAATAATTCATTTTTGAATTTTAAAAATACCGGAGCCCCAGAAAAGCCCTCTTGTATGTTTTTAAGTTTATTGTCCAATCTGTAATTAAGGGTATCCTCAACATTTGTCGATGTTATTTTGTATTTTTTATAAATAACCCCATTAAGTGGAGGTGCTATATATACAGATGCCTCCTGAAGTAAATTATCTTCTAATTTTGAATTTATTTTTCTAAACCCATAAATTATACCGCTATCTGGGTTTGATTTCGGCCACTTTTTTATTAAGTGTTCTATTGAATTAACATGACTCTTTATTGGTACTTCTATTATAAATAAATCTGGGGTTATGTGACCCGGAAGCAATACCGTATCAGTTATTCTACTTGTAGATATTGGGTAAACCTCTATTTCATTATTACTGTTGTTATTTACAATTCTAATATAAAAGTCATCATTTTTATTGTTTGATAATTTTTTTACTGATGATGC
>CALRSN020000172.1:0-5796 GCA_943370865.1 Bordetella parapertussis | reverse complement strand
GAATGGTAATTGGCTAACCCGGTTCTGCTGTTTGGCATATACCAGTACAATACCATTGGAAAGCACATCAGCAGAAATAGCCGCATCAGTAATAATACCGCTATTGACTGTTTCCTGGCCGGTTTGCCTGGCATTCCAGTTTGTCAGTCCGGTCCATGCGGTCAGCACTGGAAGTTGATTACTTTTTGCTGTAGTAATTTCAGGAGTAGTTATTCCAACCGGTACTTCTGATTTCCTGCAGGACAAAGCGGAGATGCTGATTAATGCCCCAAGAATAATTTTATTAACATTCATAGTATGATAATTGAACGAGATGAATAATAGTTTGAAAGAAATTAATTTTTAATGATCTTAACCGAGCTTCTTGAATCACCCAACTGCACAGTCAATATATATTCCCCGGCCTTAAGATCATTGACAGAAAGATATTGCTGCATTATCCCTGCTTGTGCTTTCTCTGCGGTAAATGTTTTCATCATATTTCCTGACAGATCAGTTACAAGAACATGCATAGTGCCTGTTAATACACTATTGAGTTGCAATATGAAACGATCTGTGATAGGATTGGGAAATACAGAGATCATATCAGCTTCTTCCGATGAAGCCATTTTTGCAGCTGATGACCCGGCTTCGGTAATGGTAAACCCATTGATGTAATTGTAATTCGTAAGCTTTGTAACAGCTACTACGATCTGGCCATTCGAAGGTACCAATGAGGTAAACACCGCTTTGTTAACCTTATTATTATCGGTGATAATATCCACCGACTGGCTGCCAACACTGAACC
The DNA here is from genome assembly GCA_943370865.1 of Bordetella parapertussis. Lineage (GTDB taxonomy): Bacteria > Bacteroidota > Bacteroidia > Chitinophagales > Chitinophagaceae > CADEDV01. Next base: position 5,009 of record CALRSN020000172.1, on the reverse strand, counting down.
TTGTCTTGTTATTAGTAGCTCCATTTCTTGAAGCAAATAACTCAAGGGTATAGGTCTTTCCGGCTGTAAGTCCTGTAATAGTAAGCGTTCTGCTGGCGGTATGATAGCTGGTGAACCGGCCCACTTCAGCCGGGCACATTGTCATAGGATAAGCAGTACTGTTATCAGCAATATTTGTCTGTGCGTTCAATACTGCTTTTACAGTGGAAGTGCTGCCATCTGAATACTTAAATGCTGCTGAGCTCATACTTGACAAAACATTCCAGGTATTCCAGGCAGTATTAGAGTAAGATGTACCATTATTAATATTTACGTTGATATATTTCGTCGTCCCCGGAACTGGCGGCGGCGGTGTTACCACGGCATTCACAGTTATCTTTACTTCATCAAAAGCAGTACTACCCTTATTATCAGTAACCGTTAACCGGAATATATATATACCCTCAGCGAGATTTGAAATACCTGTTGCTGCTGCATTGGCGGAAGAGAAAGAATAAAGACTCGGACCTGACACTTTAGTCCACGCATAGGAAGCTATGCTGCCATCCGGATCAGATGCAACCCCGTTTACGGAAACTGAATTTGCCGGTAATGTAATGAGCTGATCAGTACCAGCATTTACTATGGGTGCCTGGTTTACCGGTGCTACAACTCCGCCACGGGTATATTGCAGCATCCATTCGTACACGTTCATATTGTTTTCCCGATAGTTAGGATCATACCCTTTTGACCATACATCATGACCACCTCCGGGAAAGAAAGAACCTTTGGCCTGCGGGTTCATTTTCGGCAGGTAAGCATTCAGTTTATTGATCCAGTCATGCGAATACGCTACGGGGCAGATAGGATCTCCTTCATTGTGAAAAGCCCATACGGGAAGATTTTTGCTGGCAATCATATTGACAAGACCAATATAAGCAGGTGAATTACCACACATATTAATAGTGGCTGCAAGTCGGCTACTACCCGTAACCGAGCCGGCATATACCCAGGTATTGCCACCTCCCATGCTTAGTCCTGTAAGATATATCCGTGTTTCATCAATACGGTAATGAGAAACCGCATAATTGATCATAGCTTCCACCCCTGTTCCTGAATAATCCTGTCCCGAGAACTGGGGAGACAATACAATAACTGAATTCTGCTGGCCATTGACAGTAAAAGAAGTAGGAAAAGTACCGTTCTTGATAAGTTTAGGGGGGCCATTTCTTGTTACCAAAGGAAGTGAAGTTGATGACCCATTTCCTACTTCCCCGGCTCCATGAAGGAAGATAAGAAGCGGAAATTTTTGGGTTGGATTAGCTGCATAAGATGGAGGCAAAGCTTCATAGAAGCCACCGATCATCGAATGTACTGGTGTTACAACCGGAACTTGGGTATAATACTGTGCTTTTGCAGAAGAAAAGAGTAATAAAGTAAGGGCATAAAGATATACTCTGCCAAAGGCATTTTTCAGGTGTCTCATGATATCAGATTGTTAGATTAGCAAAGAAGTAATAACTAAGAACAGCACCATTAAACCAAAATGATGCCACCATTTTTTTATTTGTTAAGAACGATAAAAACGAAAAATATTTGGATGCGACACCCGAAGTTGTGGAGGGCAATAAATCCGGCAAGAAAACAATTAAGCTAAAAAAGCACCGGGTTTGTAATTGCTTAAAAAATGTCGTTATTACCCTTTTGGCGACAGGAAATAACAAGAGCACTTTTTATAAATAAAAACCTGGGAATGTATGGGCAACCAGAAGACAAAAACGATATCGGGGTAGTCTGTTGCCAGTAATTGACTGGATATATTTTCATACTCTTAGCAAAAAAAAGTATTTTAGTTACCTAAATATACAGGCATGGCAACCACCTCTTCCGGCAAACCTTCCACTTTTCTTCTTTTCCCCTGGGGATTATTGTCTATCGTACTAGTATTAGGACTAAACCTCACCCTGAACAACGAATGGTTCAGCAAAAACTGGAGCTGGATCGCTTTAGTGCTGATCATTCCGGCTGCAATACTGGAGAATTTTAAAGTGGGTTACTCCACCATGCGGATCATGTTCATGAAAGTAGTTTATTCTTTAATATCATTTCTGCTGGTAGGGATGGCGTTCGGCTCTGCACTTACCGGCTGGCATATTGAAACATTTCAAAAGATTGCCGGGGTAAAAACAATTACGCTTCCCTGGTATGTAATGCTGGCATTGGCAGTTTTGTTGCTGATCCAGGTGGCTCAATTATTCAGTATGCTGAAAGCTGTAAAAAGAGAATTTATGCAACTGGATCCGGACCAGTAAAGTTTATAGCTGTTTCAATGCGGCCTTTAAAAATGGAAGTGTTGGAAGTGAAGAAATAATTCTCAGTTCGTCTTTTAATGAACTTTCATTGTCTAAGAACCTCAGCACTTGTTGAGGTTTATTTTTTTGAAATAGCTGTGTAAAGATGGAGTGCCCGGGCAATTTGTTGTGGTGCAGTATGTGAAGGAGAGTGCTATCATAAAACCGAAAACGGCTGTCTGTCAGTTCAGGAGCAGGATATTTACCTTGCAACAACTGATTGACAATAGCTGCAGAGTGTTTTTGAATGAACCGGAATGTATAACCGCTGGAAGCTTTTGTTTGCCCACCAGCTGTTCCTATATTAATTATATTACCATTACTGGCAGGGAATTTAAAATTGGTCATCGGGATAATACCGAATTCCTCTTCTACAACCTTATAAGAAGTGACATTCAGGTATTCCTGTATGTGTTTTTTTAGCCCCTCATCATAATCAGATGGAACCAGCAGGTCATTAGTAAATAACGTGTACTCAACTAATGCTCGGGTTGCTGAAAAAGGCATTACATACACAAATGTGGTTCCATGACGTTGATCCGTCCTAAAGTCCATTAATGTTGCTTCCGCAGGACTGAATACCGGCTCTTCCGTTTCAATGGTCCAGCCTTTGAAATGCTGCAATAACCAATACTGGCCCCTTTTTAAAGCAGGCTTTTCAAAAAGAATACTATTGAAAATATATGTAGCATACAGTTTTTCGCCATTGAGCACCAGGAAGGCGCCTTCGTTATAGTTTTCGAGTTGTTCTACATTACCAAACCGGGTATCCACATTGGGTTGCAGACGGATCACTGAAAAACAATACTCATAAAAATCGATTCCGCGGATCAGCTTATATTGATAAGGCGACAGCGAAAGCAGTTTTGAAAAGGCTTCCCCATGAAACCAGGTTTTATCCCAACGATGATGAACGATCAATTCGAAAGGGCCGGGAGTTGTTTCCCAAAAGCACCAGGTCCGGTCATTATTTTTTTTTTCTTCCTTATCAACCAGCAATATTCTCTTGTCGTTGAACTGACCTGACTGTATCATCTGCACAAGCAGACTTAAGCCGGCACAGCCGGCTCCGGCAATGATATAATCATATTTTTTTGAAGTCTTCAATAACTAATGAGATAAAGATAAGAAGTATACAAGCAGTCTTAGTCTGCTTCCGGAGCATATTCTACTTTCCTGTTGCCTGCCATCAGTTGCTGGTCCCGCCGGATCTTATCCCAGTATTTTTTGGCGGCATACAGCATACCAAAACTCTCCCCTTCATGCTTGTCCAGGTGCTTATGGTGCATCTTGTGTGCCCAGCGGATAGCTCTTACATAGGTGTTATTACTCCTGGTGAACCATTTGAAGCGTTGATGAATGATCACATCATGTACCACAAAATAAGCGAACCCATAAGCCATGATACCAAACCCAAGGGCTTGCTGCCACCAGATATGGTTGAATGTTCCAAAATAAATTAGCAGCATGCTGGGAATCGCAAAAATGATAAAGAAGGCATCATTCTTTTCAAAAAAACCCGGCTCTACCTGGTGGTGATCTTTATGGAGATACCAAAGGAAACCATGCATCACATATTTATGCGTAAGCCAGGTAACCCCTTCCATGACCAGGAAAGTTCCCATTAAAACAAGTATATAAAGGATCACATTCATGAGTTATAAAATTAGGTCATTACACTACATGCTTATTATATCGCTCATTCCACCATTTTTCTATCCGCGGAAAAGCCAGGTGGAACCAGGCTGTATATTTTTGAGGATGCGTTTGTAAAGATTTGCTGATCTCCGGCATAGCCTTGTAGCAGATATCCTGTACTTCATCGGCATTAAACAAAACCGGGCCTTCATACTCACCGGCAAAAACATGATCAAATTCATACTCTGTAAGCCCGTTATCAAAGGCAGTTTTGTACACAAAATCAAACACTTTTTGCACGGGTATAACAAAGCCCATTTCTTCCTGCAACCTTCTTATTGCTGCAGCAGCTGTTTCCTCTCCGGGTTGCGGATGGCTGCAACAGGCATTGGTCCATAGTCCAGGGCTATGATACTTATGTGCTGCTCTTTGTTGCAATAACATCTCTCCCTTACTGTTAAAAACAAAAATACTGAAAGCTCTGTGCAAAAGGGCTTTTTGGTGAGCTTCCATTTTTTCCATTGCCCCCAGCACTTCATCATTTTCATTCACTAATACCACTTGCTGCAGTTCCATAACATTAAATAAGTCGGAGTTGATTTTTTACACCTGCCCTGAGGATGATCATTGCTTTATAGTAATTGGGTATCCTGATCCGTTGTTCAAGAACCAATTCCGGGTGTACCTTTTTAATTTTCCTGAAAAGGGATAAATAGTATTTATATGCCACATACACACCAAATCTTGCTTTTAAAGGTAACTGAAGAATTCCTTTGTAGGCTTCATTAAAATCCTGGTGAATATCTTCTTCTATCTGTTGCTTATCCCGTGGAGTAAAGTTATTAAAATCACAGCCGGGGAAATAGACTCTTGAGAGGCCATTGAAATCGGCTTTAATATCCCGCAGAAAGTTAACTTTTTGAAAAGCGGCTCCTAATGAACGGGCGGAATCTTTTAATTTGTCATATAACTCCTGCTTCCCTTCACAAAAAACATACAGGCACATGAGACCCACCACTTCTGCGGACCCATAAATATATT
>CALRSN020000171.1:0-5807 GCA_943370865.1 Bordetella parapertussis | reverse complement strand
GGAACATATCTTCAGTCCATGCACCGATACCGGTGGAATCGGGAGTGATATTAGCCGATGTTACCCTTGTATCGCCAATATGAAAGGTATTACCACCGCCAAAAGCTTTGCTCATATCAGGTTGTCCTTTTACAAATGCCGTGTGGCAGGTGCCGCAATCCGCCATCGTGGTAATGTATTCGCCATATTTCACCAGGTCTGTTTCTGCCGGGCGGACATTGCCATCCACCGAAGGTTGTAAGAAAGGAGCCGGGTAAGCCATACTGATCGGTATCATCAGCTGGCGATCGGGTACTTTGTTTTTGATGGGCTTCAGTGTTTTGAGATAAGCAATAATACTCAGCAGGTCATCTTTGGCCATCCGGTTGAAATTGGCATAGGGCATCAGCGGGAAAAGCGTATCACCATTCTTACTGATACCTTGTGTGATGGCCCTCATTATTTGCTCATCTGTCCAGCTGCCGATCCCTGTTTCGGGGTCTGGTGTAATGTTCTTGCCATAGAGTGTGCCGGGAATAGCATCGAGGATATTGTGATCAAACACATCACCGCCGCCGCCTTCAGAACCGGGAGTATTGGGGCCCGCATATTTGGTAAAATCTCTTTTGCTGTGGCAATGAATACAGGCCGCCACATTATTGGCTAAGTACGATCCCCGTTCAATGACTTTGGCAATGGAATCTTTTGCTTTGTCTTCAGCAGAAATGGTGGACGAATTGTTGTTGCAGGAAGCAAGGTAGGTGGCAGCGGCTGTTATCAATAACAGGACTGCCACGACAAGAATCTTTTTCATGTTCGTTGGCTCGTTTAGGTGGAGAAATTGTTGGTTGCTCTTTAAAGGTTGGAAATTTTTTTAGCACCTGCAATTAATTCTCAGAAAACATAGCCCAACTGGAAGGTCAGCGGGATCTTCAGCCCGTCATTTTGCGGGTAAATATTGCCATTGGAATAATGGGCGATCCGGATATTGGCATTCAGTTGCCTGTTTTTACCGGTGAACACTCCCATACCCATAAAATCATAGAACGTAAAATGTTGACCAGTGGCTTTATCATCAATGATCCTATTTGAAATCCAGGTGGGACCCGCCACGGAGTATTCAAGAAAGAGATCAAGCGGTTTACTGCGGACAGCGGTGAACCGGAAGACCGGTGACAGTGAAACCGTCATAAATCGGTCCGCTTTATCCCTGCTTTTCCAAAAGGAAATACCCGCTGCCCAGTCAAACGCAAAGACTTTGCGTGTATGGAAGATACTCCGCTGGTAGCTCAGCGTAAATCCTTGTTGAATATGGACCTCACCGCCCCAGAAAAAAGGAATGGTGCCTTTGGAAGCAAAATCATTTACGCCATAACCCAATCCATTCGTGGTATAACCCGCCAGGATGAATTGTTGGGGAAAACTATAACCGCTGTTAGCATTCCTTTCTACGGTTTCTTTTGGCAAAGGCCGCATATGATAATGAAAACCGGCAGCAAGAAAAGTAGTAGCAGGTTGTTTTACTTTTTGATTGGCAGGCGACCAGGCTGTACTTATTTGCAGGTCCCATTTCCGGTTAAGATGGTATTGTACAGCAGCACCGGCCAGTACCGTTGCATAATTGGCATTCTTTACTACCGGTACATTATTTATACTGAATCCTTTTCTTGTGATGATACCCAGGCCAGCCTCACCAAACAGGGAAACTTTTTTATGCAAAGGAAGCTGTGAAGCCAGCGTCAGCCCTGCCACGTTCATCCACACCGTGTGATCGGACTGGTCGGTATTGATCTTTTTATATTCCACCCAGCCAACGGGACGCATATAACTGATCTGTGCAGAAAGATATTTGTTGAACTGGTGACCCAGTAAAATAATTCGTACTGCCGTATGCGGCACTTTTACGGATTGGGCAGTAAAGCCGGGTTCCAGCTGCGCATTGGAGAAAGCATAATTGATAGCGCCTATATTTACTCCCGTATAAGAATTGAATAAACCCGGCGGGTATTGTGTCCTTGAAGATTGTGAGTGGACAACAAAGCTTTGCAAAAGCAACATAAAGATCAATAAGGCGGTTTGCTTTTGTACGGGCTGCATCAGCTGATTAGTTTAACCAGTTCCAGTTGTTCATTGAGGATCACCAGGGAAGCCTCATATCCTTTTTCAATTTTTCCCAACTGTTTATCCATACCCATCACCTGTGCCGGGTATAAACTGCACATCCGTAATGCTTCCCCAAGGCTGGTAACATTATTATCAACAAGATTCTTTACTGCTTTTATCATCGTTAATGCCGAGCCGCTTAAAATTCCGGCGGCTTCATATTTGTCACCACTCATGGCGTGTTTGTAATAGCCTTCTGTTGTATCCGTTACTGCATCAGTGATCACAAACAATCTCTCTTTCATCACTTGTTTGGCGATCCGTATAGCTGCATAATCAACATGAAACCCATCAGGAATAATACTGGAGAATATTTTGTCATCATCCATCACCGCACCCGCCAGTCCCGGCTCCCGGTGTTGCAAAGGGCTCATGGCATTGAATAAATGAGTGACCGTTGTAATACCGTTGGCAAAACTGTCTTTGGCCTGGTTGTAGGTGGCATTGCTGTGCCCGGCGGAAATGATGATACCGTACGAAAGAATACAATCAGTGATTGCTTTGCTGCAAACCTCCGGCGCAAGAGTGATCATTTTGATAACACCTTTACCATAGTCCAGTAATTCTTGTACTTCAGCAACAGTGGGAGAGTGGATCAGTGCTTCAATATGAGCCCCTCTTTTCAGCGGGTTGATCCAGGGGCCTTCCAAATGCAAACCCAACACCCCTTTACGTCCTTCTTTCCAATAAGCTCTTACTGCATCAATGGCATTGATAAAAACTTCTCTTGTATTCGTTGCTACTGTAGGCAGGCAATAAGCTGCACCTCCTTTATTGCAATACGCATTGAGCTTATATAAAGCATCTGTTTCGGGAAAAACGGACAGCAGTTTACCATAGGCCCCATAGATCTGCAGGTCCATAAAAGCTGGTGCAATAATGCAGTTATCAAAATGCTGAATCGCTTCTTCAGCGTCCACCGCTGCAAGGGGAAGGATCTCCTGTATCTGCCCTTTATCAATTACAATAGCATGATTACTCAGCCATTGCTCACCTGTAAAAATTTGTTTCGCTGTACAGATCACGGGCATAGTTTACTTGTCAGGTGAACAAAGATATACGTTGCTTTTCTTTTACTCCGCCCGGGCTCACTCAATTGGACAATAAACCGTAAATTTAAAAACAGAACCCTTTACCAACCATGCTTTGTCTGCTAAAACGCTGCAGGATAATTATTGCCTGCATCTTAAGTATTACAGCCCTGTCTGCATCTTCCCAATCAAGGGAAAAGACATTACATGAACTGAACAGCCTGCTCATTAATACCGTGATGGATGACCTGTTTACCCCGCCGGTGGCCAGCCGCATCTATACGTATCCCAATATTGCTTTTTATGAATGTATCCGCCGGGAAGATCCTTCCTTTCCAGCACTGGCGGGTAAACTAAACGGACTCAAACCCCTGCCCGCACCGGATCAAAAAACGGATTACTATATCGCCGCCAGCATTTCTTTTTCCTATGTGGCACAAAGCCTGGTCGGCTCTGAATATAAACTGGAAGACTGGCGGAAAGCATTTTCAGATTCTATGAAAGCGGTCATGGATACCAGTCTCTTTGCCAGTTCTGCTCAATACGGGAAACAGGTGGCCGATACGATCATCAAATGGATACGCAAGGATCATTACCTCGAATCAAGAGGATTGATGCGTTATGTGGCTTCCAGCAAACACGGCACCTGGCAACCCACCCCGGTTGATTTTGCACAGGCCCTGGAACCGCATTGGGGAACCATCCGCCCGATGACCATGAAGACCGCTGCCCAATTTGCTCCTTCCAAAAAATTAGTGTTCAGCCTATCCAAACAATCTGTTTTTTATAAGAATGTACTGGAAGTATATTCAATCGTCAACACCTTAGACAGTGTAAAAAAAGCAATTGCCTGGTACTGGGATGATAATCCGAATGTATCGGTGGAAGAAGGACATCTTACCTATTACATACACAAAGTATCTCCCGGCGGCCACTGGATCATGATCACCCGGCAGGCCTGTATGGAAAAAAATATTCCGTTGGTAAAAGCGGCACAGGCTTATGCACTTACTTCCATTGCACTCTTTGATGCATTCATCAGTTGCTGGCATGAAAAATTTAAGACCGACCTGATCCGGCCGGTAACAGTGATCAATAACCATATTGATGAAAAATGGGTGCCCCTGATACAAACGCCCCCCTTTCCTGAATTTACCAGTGGTCATGCCGTGATCTCTAATGCCGCTGCCGCCGTACTGACCCGATTGCTGGGAGCTAACTATGTATTTACCGATAACACAGAAATACCATTCAATATAAAACCACGGACTTTTAAATCCTTCTATGCCGCCGCAGAAGAATCGGCCTGGAGCCGTGTCTATGGAGGTATTCATTACCCTGAAACTGCCCGTATCAGTATCACACAGGGAAGACTGATCGGGAATCATGTGGTAAAAACCTGTGGCCAAACGATGCCGCCAGCTAAATAAAAAGTATGCGGAGACAGTTATACACTATTGCTTTATTATTTTCTGCCGTTGTTGTGCTGGCACAGGAACAACCGGCAAAAAAACTATTCAGCGTTGTACCTTCTTCCTACAGCGGGGTTACATTCCGGAATGATATCATCGAAGATGCCAATCTTTATTATTATAAGTATGAGTATCTCTATATCGGCAATGGCGTAGCGGTAGGAGATATCAATAATGACGGCCTGCAGGATATTTATTTTTCGTCCGCCACCGGTTTCAATAAACTTTATCTCAACCTCGGCAATTTTACATTCAAAGACATTTCTGAAACAGCCGGTATTGGCGGAGAGTTGGGTCTCAAGACCGGCGTGAACATGATCGATATAAACAATGATGGCTGGTTGGATCTCGTGGCTTCCAAATCCGGTCCTTTTGATCCCCCTTACCGGGAGAAGATCATTTATATCAATAACCAGGACGGCAGCTTCAGCAACAAGGCCCGTGAAATGGGATTAGCGGATGGCAGCCACACCACGCAAACTTATTTCTTCGATTATGACAAGGATGGTGATATGGACGCCTTCCTCATCAACCAGCCCGGCGAGTTTGTTTCTGCCATGCTCGTGAATGCAAAAATGGAGAATGGGAAAATGGTCATGATCGATGACACCAGCAGGATGTATGTCAGTCACCGTTTGTATGAAAACCAAAACGGCGCATTCAAAGACATCAGTAAAAAAGCCGGTATCTCCACCTATGCTTTTGGACTGAGTGCAACGATGGCTGACTTCAACCAGGATGGCTGGCCCGATATCTATGTGGCGAATGATTTTAAAAAACCCGATTATCTCTATATCAATAACCGCAATGGAACGTTCAGTGAAAAACTATCCGCTTATTTCCCGCATATTCCTCTTTCTTCCATGGGTGCTGATATGAGTGATATCAATAACGACGGGCTGGAGGATCTTTTTGTAGCTGATATGGCGATCGAAGAGCCTGTGCGGCAAAAACAATTATTCGTCGGGCATTTGAACTATGATAAGTTCCAGCTGATGCTGAAATTCGGTATGTATTACCAGTACACCCACAATGTGCTGCAACTGAATAACGGCAATGGCTCATACAGTGATATTGCTTATTATGCCGATATCGCTGAGACCGACTGGACCTGGGCTCCCCTTATTGCTGACCTGGATAATGACGGCTGGAAAGATTTCTA
>CALRSN020000170.1:0-5856 GCA_943370865.1 Bordetella parapertussis | reverse complement strand
GGTGGCATGATCAATAACGGGGTGCATGCCGAACTGGATGATCTCCGCAATATTGCACACAGCGGCAAGAATTACCTTACCCAATTACAGCAAAAAGAAGCGGAACGAACCGGTATCAGTTCTTTAAAGATCGGCTTCAACAATGTTTTTGGTTATTATTTAGAAGTAACCAACTCTCATAAAAACAAAGTACCGGCTGAATGGATGCGTAAACAAACGCTGGCCAATGCCGAACGATATATCACTCCTGAATTAAAAGACTATGAAGAAAAGATAACCGGCGCTGAAGAGAAGATACTGAAGCTGGAAATGGAGCTGTATGAATCCCTCCTTAATGAACTTTTTGATTACCTGGCTCCCGTGCAGACCAATGGCAATATCATTGCCATCCTGGATTGCATCTGCTGTTTTGCTTATAATGCTGTACAATACCAATACAAGAGACCATTATTGCACGACGGACAGGAATGGATCGTAAAAGAAGGCCGTCACCCGGTCATTGAACGAAATTTACCCATTGGGGAAAGTTATATCCACAATGATCTTGAACTGAACAAAACCAGGCAGCAGATCATTATTCTTACCGGCCCTAACATGAGTGGTAAATCAGCGTTGCTGCGTCAGACAGCTCTAATTACGCTGATGGCGCATATCGGTTCTTTTGTTCCTGCCACGGAAGCGAGAATATCCCTGACGGATAAAATATTTACAAGAGTTGGCGCCTCTGATAATCTTAGCGGAGGCGAATCCACTTTTATGGTGGAGATGAATGAAACAGCCAGCATCATTAATAATATCACGCCCCGCAGTTTGATATTGCTGGATGAAATTGGCCGTGGCACCTCCACCTATGATGGCATTTCGATTGCCTGGAGTATTGCAGAGCATTTACATAATTCACCGCACCAGCCTAAAACACTTTTTGCCACACACTACCATGAATTGAATGAGCTGGAAGAAAAACTGCAGCGGGTAAAAAATTATCATATTACGAATAAAGAAGCGGGCAACAAGATCATCTTCCTGCGGAAACTGGCACCGGGTGGCAGCACCCATAGTTTTGGTATCCATGTTGCTAAAATGGCCGGCATGCCTCCATCTTTAATTGAGAGGGCGAATGATATTCTGAAACAATTAGAGACCAAACATGTGGATGAGGAAATAAGTGATGCGGTCAAAAAGATCGCTGCTCCGAAAATGCAACTCTCCATCTTTGATGCACACAGTGAAACTTTTGATGAGATCAGGAAAATATTAGAAGGCATCGACATCAATCGTTTAACACCAGTGGAAGCATTATTAAAACTCCAGGAAATAAAAGGGAAGCTGAAATAAAATATCAGTCTCATATTCATTTTTATTACACCCTGTCTGCATTTCTCATCGTAGTATCACGACACATCAACGAGACTGCAATAGGATATCTACGTTTTTTCAATATTTTTTTCCCAATTAAGCGATAACACTTATTTATTTACTTTTTCTTCGTAGAGAATTAATAGGTATAAACACCTAATCCACTATCCAATGAACCGACTTCTGACCGTAGCCCTTTTTGTGTTACTCCTGCCCCAGCACTCATTCTCGCAATGTACACCGCAGGGAAACCAGACCAGTTATGGCACCAATAACGTCTGGAGAGGTTATATGTACAACAATTCCAGCTTTGGCAATTACCGGGGTTATGTTACTGAAGGAACTGCCGGAAATCCCAACTTTGATGAGAGTTTTGGCGGTGATAACGTCAGTTATTCTACCAATGGCTGTAATGTGAATACAGAAACTTTCAGTGCCCGGTATAAACTCACCAAAACATTTACGAACGGAACATACGACTTTACTGTTGGAGGAGATGACGGCTATCGTTTCAGTATTGACGGCGGAAACACCTGGGTCATCAATCAATGGAATGACCAGGCATATAACACCACCACATATACTGTGCAGTTAAACGGTACATACAATTTAGTACTGGAATACTATGAAAACACAGGCAGTAACAGGGTCAGTTTTTCTGTTGCTACTTCCTGCACCAGTAGTGAAAACACTGCTACTTATGGAGCTGGTGATACCTGGAGGGGTTATTTGTATGACGGAACTAATTTTAATGTTTATAAGGGAATGATAACAGAGGGCACTTCGGGAAATCCCTCCTTTTTACAGGATTTCGGCGGCAGTAATACCAATTTCAACACCAGCGGATGTGCTGTGAATACGGAAACATTTAGTGTACGTTACCGGCTGACGAAAAATTTCCCTCACGGCAATCATACTTTTATTGTTGGAGGCGATGATGGTTACAGGCTGAGTCTTGATGGAGGCGCTACCTGGGTCATCAACCAATGGAACGATCAATCTTATCAAACAAGCACTTACAGTGCTGTATTCAGCGGAACAAGAAACCTGGTGCTGGAGTTTTATGAAAACAGTGGCGATAACCGCATCAGCTTTACCACACAGTTTAATATACCGTTACCCGTAAAACTATTATCCTTCACGGGTAAAGAAAATAATAAGTCTGCCGAATTAGGCTGGGATATCACACAGGACAGTGATCCCGATTATTTTGAAGTACAGAAAAGTAATGACGGCAACAACTTTACCAGTATCGCAACCATACAGGGATCAGCAGGTCAGCTACTGGCAGCATCGGTTTCCTATCACTATACAGATCCTGCACATTTAACTGGCGCTACCTTTTACCGGTTAAAAATGACGGATATAAGTGGAACAGTCACTTATTCAAAAATTGTACTGATCAGCACCGCTGCAGTAGCGAGAAATGAAATAAAGATATTCCCGACAATTGTTACTGACAATAAGATAAACCTGAAAGCAGGCAGTTTGCTGAAACAAGCCCATATTGAAATCTTTGATTTCAGCGGGAAAATAGTATTGTCACAGGCACTACCCCCTGCCGCAGCGGGTCAAACCATTAATATGCCAGTTAGTAATGGAAAGTTGGCAAAAGGGGTGTTCCTGGTCAGGATAAAAGAGGCCGGGGTCCCTGTTTGCACTCAAAAGATCATTATTCAATAATAGCTGGTTGATGCTGGCGGAAGTACGGGAAAACCAGCAACCGGCGAGCCGGTTTCACTTCAACTTATTCACTTGTTTTTCAGGTAAAAACAGAAAAAAGCTGTCTTCCATTGCCAAATGGAAAAAGTTCTTATTTTTATAGCAAATCTCACAATCATGAAATGGATCAAACTAACTGCTTTCTCTACTATTCTTTTGGGTATACTGGCAACTTTTAACTCCTGCGAAAAGGCGGCTGAAGCCAAGAAAACTGTTCTCTATGAAAAAAAGGGTATCACCATGAGCGGAGCCCAGGTGGTTCCGACAAGTGCATCTAATGCCCTGGGAACTATTGATGTTTTCTATATTAAAGGAACAAAAACATTAAGCTATACAATTAACTGGGCCGGGTTAAGCGGAGCTCCTATTGGCATGGGTGTTTACGGTACAGCCCCCGCTGGCTTTGCTCTCTCCCCCACCACGCCGCTGCAAACTATTTCTACTACTGGTTTAACAGCAAATGGATCTAAGTCAGGAACATTATTAGTTGATGGAGTAGTGGTAAAAGAAGAAGCTGTATTAAGTGGCTTGTATTATATCGCCATCAGAACTGCTGCTTATCCCGCGGGTGAGATCAGGGCACAGGTAGTATTCCAATAATAATCATTTCAAATAAATAGCTTTAACCGTTCCGTTAATTAATGGGGCGGTTTTTTATTTGGCATCAAACCAAAGCGGGGTGCTGTCATTCCATTCTCCGTTATAATTAATAAACAACTCCTCCCCTGCTTTTACTGGTTTTACTGACCGGACCATGATTTGCTGGCTGTCAAAATCCATTTCATATTCACAATTGGACTGGTAGGAATGGTTATAAACAGGCACATAGCCCAACGCCATACAGCATTGATCACTTTTGTCACCCCATTCAAAGATATAATCGTGTAACAGGGTTTGATCTAACAGCTTTCTTTCTTCTGCCGTCATTACAATAACGGGTGCCACTTCGACAAGTGTGCCGGCATCAATATCTTCTCTGGTAAAAACACCACGTCCCATATCCTGCGTCGGGGCAATAAATAAAAACTGAAGAACCATCGGTTGGCTATTTACAAGCGAAGTAAACAAATTAATTAACAAAGAAGGGCCTCCTCATCGTAATGCTGCTAACTTTCGGCTTCGTATTTTTGAGCTATGTCATTAGAACTGGCACAACCAACCATACCGGAACAGTTTGAAGCCATCATCCAGACGGAAGATAAGCTGCAGATAAAGGATTTTCTGAACCATCAGAATATCAGTGACGTGGCTATGCTGGTGGATGAGTTCCCGGATTATGAGAGCCAGATCATCGCTAATATGTCCGTGCACCGGGCCGCCAGTGTTTTCAAGATACTTGACCTGTCCATGCAAAAAAGGATCATCCGGGATCTGCCTCCTAATACGATCGCCTCTTTGCTGAATGAACTGCCGGCGGATGACCGTACCGATTTCCTGGAAGAATTGCCCAGTAATGCAGTCCGTGAGCTGATCAAATTGCTGGATCCTGAAGAAAGAAAGATCACTCTTTCCCTGTTAGGCTACCCGGAAAACAGCATTGGCCGTTTAATGACGCCGGATTATGTATATGTCTATCCTGATAACACGATCGAAGAAGTCTTTGCCACCATCCGTAAATACGGAAAGGATAGTGAAACCATCAATGTGATCTATGTGATCAATAAAAAAGGAGAATTGCTCGATGATATCCGCATCCGTGATTTTATACTCAATTCCCCGGAAAAAAAGGTAGCTGAGCTAATGGACAACCGGGTCGTTTCCCTGAAAGCTGATGAAGACCAGGAAACAGCCGGTGAGGTTTTCAAAATGAATAACCGGGTGGCCTTACCCGTGGTTAGTAATAGTAATAAATTACTGGGTATCGTTACTATTGATGATATGTTGTGGGTGGCAGAAGAAGAATTCAGTGAGGATATGCAAAAGATTGGTGGTACTGCGGCCCTGGAAGAGCCTTACATTGAAATGCCCATTTTCAGGCTTTTTAAAAAAAGGATTATCTGGCTGATCATTTTGTTTTTTGGAGAACTGGTTACAATCACCGCCATGCAACAATTCCAGGACGAGATCGCCAAAGTAGTTATACTGGCCACTTTTATCCCATTAATCATATCCAGCGGGGGTAACAGCGGGTCGCAGGCCTCCACACTCATCATACAAGCCATGGCGCTAGGCGAAGTCACAATCGCTGACTGGTGGCGCATTATGCGAAGAGAAATATTCTCCGGCTTTCTGTTAGGGTTCACCCTTTGCCTGATAGGCATAGCCGTAATAACAATATGGCATTTGCTTGCTCCGGCCACTTTTGGAGAACATTACCTGCGAATAGCGTTCACAGTCGGCTTCTCACTAACTGGTATTGTTTTGTGGGGATCACTAATGGGCTCCATGTTACCATTAATCCTGAAAAGACTGGGTGCCGATCCCGCCGCTTCCTCTACTCCTTTTGTTGCCACATTGGTGGATGTAACAGGTTTATTGATCTATTTTTCCTTTGCCTATTTCTTCCTCAGTGGTACCTTACTATGATAAGAGGGCATTCTTCAATATTTTTACGCTTTTTTTTCTACCTTCCGTATTAATGCAACCAGTCAAACGTTTGCATGTTTTGAAATCAATACCTTTGCCGCAATAAATCAAAATCTATGTGTGGAATAGTTGGATATACCGGGCCTAGGGAAGCTTACCCGATTATTATTAAAGGACTGAAACGCCTTGAATACCGGGGCTACGACAGTACAGGTGTTGCGCTGCAAAATGGCAGTGGTCTTAAAGTATATA
>CALRSN020000169.1:0-5874 GCA_943370865.1 Bordetella parapertussis | reverse complement strand
GGTTTTGATAGTTCTGACCAGCAGGTATAAAAGTAAACCCACTGGCCCAAGCATAAACGTAAGCAGGAGACAGGGAACCAAAATCCAATGACTGATGCCATATTTCATCGCATTTCTTTTGATCCAGGTACCAGCCAGCAGGTCGAAGGCCAAATAATGTACCCAGCCTGCCGTGACCAATGCCTTGTCGGTAAATAAGTTCATCACCCCGTCTAAGGAACCAAAATCTCCCATATTGGAAAAGCTGAAATGAGAAAAGATCAGCCAGGCATATACGATGGCCAATAAAGTAATGATGATGCCTATTAACAATTTATCCGTGTTAAACCAGAAAGGACTGAGAAAAAGCAGCAGCAACCAGCCAATCATGGCAATGCTGCTGCAGTATTGAAAAATAGCTTCAGGAGTCATGAGGATTTATTTCTCCTAAGCTAAGCAGAATGTGTTTATGCGGAAAGTTTTTTGAGACAATCATTGATGCGAAGAATGGTTTCCTCATCCTCCAGTTTTTCCGGCACAAAGCTTTTGCCGGTTACTTTTTCGTAGAGTTCAATATAACGTTGCGAGATCGTATTCACCCATTCATCGCTCATTTCCGGGACGGTTTGTCCTTCCTTACCCATGAAATTGTTAGCGATCAGCCACTCCCGGACAAATTCCTTACTCAATTGTTTCTGCCGTTCGCCGGTAGCTTGCCTTTCCTCAAAGCCATCTGCATAAAAATATCGTGAAGAATCAGGCGTATGAATCTCGTCCATCAGGTAAATGGTATCACCGATCTTGCCAAACTCATACTTGGTATCTACTAAGATCAATCCCTGTTTGGCGGCGATCTCTTTACCCCGGGCAAATAACCGCAGGGTATAATCTTCTAAAACTTTCCAGTCTCCTGCACTGGCCAGGCCTTGTGCAATGATCTCTTCTTTACTGATATCCTCATCATGGCCTTCGGACGCCTTGGTGCTTGGGGTAATGATCGGGTGGGGGAAATAGTCATTTTCTTTCATTCCTTCGGGCAGGGCCACACCGCACAATGTTCTTTTCCCGGAGGCATAGGTGCGCCAGGCATGACCGGTCAGGTTGCCGCGGACCACCATTTCAATTTTGAACGGCTGGCACCTTTTCCCAATGGAAACGTTGGGGGCCGGTACTTCTACCAGCCAATTGGGGCAAATATCACGGGTGGAAGCCAGCATCCAGGCGGCGATCTGGTTCAGCACCTGTCCTTTGAAAGGGATGGGGCGGGGGAGAATGACATCAAAAGCCGATATCCGGTCCGAAGCGACCATTACCAGCCAATCATTGCCAATACTGTAAACATCCCGTACTTTGCCGCTGTAAAACCCGGTCTGGCCGGGAAAAGAAAATGAAGCCATAACCGAAAGTAATAAGGGTTCAAAAATAAGCCAGCTAATGACCCTTCCAAGATTTCAACAAATTATCCCTTTCTCCCTAAAAATTAAATTTTTAGATAAAAATTACAATGCTTATTTTTCCGTCAAATTCCAAAATTAAAACTGCCAATTTATGAGAAAAAGCTACCGCTTTTTAGCTGCCCTGATGATGGCTGTCCTCTTTTCGATTGCTGCCCATGCCCAAACAGTTACCGTATCAGGCACTGTCCGTAATAGCATTTCTAAAGATGCAGTTCCTGCCGTATCTGTTATGATTAAAGGAACGAGCCAGGGTACATTCACCAATTCTGATGGTGAATTCAGCCTGAATGTTGCCAAACTTCCCGTTGTACTTATTTTCAGCTCGGTCAACTATGACAGTTATGAAGTAACAGTCAGTGATGCCACAGCTAAACTCGATGTTGATTTTAAACCTAATACAACGCTTGGACAGGAAGTGGTGGTTTCTGCCAGTCGTGTTCCCCAGCGTATTTTGGAAGCACCTGTAACTATCGAAAGAATGAGCGGTGCCAACCTGCGCAATATTGCTGCTCCCAGTTATTATGAAGCGATCACCAACCTGAAAGGTGTGGATATGCATACGGCGAGTCTTACTTTCCGTACTGTTACCACCCGTGGTTTTGTAAGCAGTGGTAACACCCGCCTGAACCAATTGATCGACGGAATGGATAACCAGGCACCTGGTTTGAACTTCTCTGTTGGTAGCATCGTTGGTTTAACAGAGCTGGATGTTGATAATATTGAAATGCTGTCCGGTGCATCTTCTGCACTGTATGGTTCCGGTGGTATGAATGGTACCATCCTGATCAACAGCAAAAATCCTTTCAAATACAAAGGCCTTAGTGTAAATGTGAAGCAGGGTATCATGCATGTGGATGGCAAACAGCGCAAAGCAGCTCCCTATTCTGACTGGAGTTTCCGTTGGGCCAATACAATCGGCAAGAGCAAAAGATTTGCTATCAAACTGGCGGGTCAGCTGACAAGAGGAAGCGACTGGCAGGCAGATGATTTCAGGAATAAATCACAGGTAGGTGTGCTGAGTAAAGTGGTGGGTGGTAACCGTACCAATGATCCCAACTACAATGGTATTAACGTATATGGTGATGAAGCCAGCACTACCATGGCAGGTTTTTCTCAAGTAGTAATGGCGCAGGTAAGAGCAGGTCTGTTACAGGCCACTGGTGGTACGGTTGATATTGCTGCTATTGCTAATAACTATTTCACCGCAATCGGTAATCCAACCTATCCTTCCAATGCACAGATCGCCGGGTTTATTGGTTTATTCCCTGCAGGGCCAGCACAGACTGCTGCCCAGCAATTCGCACCTTTCTATGTGGGGGTAAGAAATAACTACTTCGGTTCACAAAGTGTTTCAAGAACCGGTTATGAAGAAAAAACATTAGTTGATTACAATACGATCAATGCAAAATTCACCGGCGCTCTTCATTATAAGATTACCGAAAATATTGAAGCTTCCTGGAATACCTATTTCGGTACTGGTACCACGGTATATACAGGTGCTGACCGTTATTCCCTGCGCAACCTGAAAATTGCACAGCATAAATTAGAAGTAAGAGCCAAGAACTGGTTTGTCCGGGCCTATACCACACAGGAAAATGCCGGTGAGTCTTATAACAGTACTGCACTGGGTGTTTATGTTAACAGCTTATGGAAACCCAATGCTACCTGGTTCTCCCAGTATGTTGGCACATTTGCTGAAACAAGAAGACAGGGTGGTGCAGCGATCAGTGATGCGCAAATTCACTTGAATGCCCGTACTGCTGCTGATGTGGGCCGTTTGCTTCCCGGTACTGCTGCTTTTGAAGCTGCTGCCAAAGCAGGACGCAGTACACCAATCAAAAATGGCGGTGCCTTATTCCTTGATAAATCTGACCTCTGGGCTGGTGAAGCACAGGTGAATGTATCTGATGCGTTGGGCTTCTCTGATAAAGTGGAAGTAATGGCTGGTGTGCAGTGGAAACAGTGGGTGATGAATTCACAGGGAACTTTATTCGCTGATACTGCCGGCAATATTAAAATAAACGAGACCGGTGGTTACCTGCAACTTCGCAAAAAATTATTGAATGATGTGCTGACACTGACCGGTGCCATCCGGTATGATAAACAAACCAATTTTGATGGCCGCTGGACACCCCGTGTAACTGCTGTTATCAAAGTGGCGAAAGATAACAATATCCGTTTGTCTTTCCAGACTGCGTATCGTTTCCCTACCAACCAAAACCAATACATCAGCCTGGTTACCGGTGCCGGTGTGCTGATCGGTTGTTTGCCTGAGTTCCAGTCTTATTATGGCCTGAATTCCACAAATAATCCTGCTTATACTGCGGAAAGCATTATTGCTGCAAGGGCTACACTGGATGTAACCAAACTGGTACGATCAACCTTTACCCCGGTGAAGCCTGAAACCGTAAGTTCTTACGAGATCGGTTACAAAGGCCTGCTGGGTAAAAAATTACTGGTAGATGCCTATGCTTACTATAGCCAGTACAAAGACTTTTTGGCTACCATCGGCGTAGGGCAGTCTAATCAGTTAGCGGCGCCTTCGCCTGCTCACCTGTTATCTTCCTTTACCACTACCAACTACTCTTATGTTCAAAACACTACCGGTGTGGTGAAAGCCATGGGCTGGGGTATTGGTTTGGAATACCAGCTCATTAAGAATTATACCATCTATGGTAACGTATTCTCTGATGACCTGCGTGATGCACCGACTGACCTGGTTACATTCTTCAATGCACCCAAATACAGGGTGAATGTGGGTCTGCGTAATGATAATGTGTACAAGAACATTGGTTTCAATATCGTGGCCAAATGGCAGGATAATAACTACTACGAAGGCACTTTCGTGAGTGGTACATTGCCTTATTTTACCTGGGTGGATGCACAGGTAAGCTATCGCCCGGCTGGTACCAAGAGCACTTTCCGCATCGGCGGCACCAACCTGGGTAATAATTATTACCGCACTGGTTTCGGCAGCCCTGCAGTGGGTGGCTTGTATTACCTGAGCTATGGCTACAATTTATTCTAAGCAAATTGGGTTTACTAAGTATAAGGCCTCCGTTAACGGAGGCCTTCTTTTTTTGAGGTTGGGGTGTTGGAACAAAAAGAAAGCCCCGGTTCGTGTCCCCACGAACCGGAATTATTAATTTTAGGAATGCCGGACGATCCCTTTGCCTATAAGCGAAAATCATACATGGAGATCGGTGAAGTTTTCTTCTGGACTGCCACGACCCGTCAATGGCAGCCATTGTTATGGGAAGACACATACTATCCCATCAAATAGTAAACAATAGTATGAGAAATTTAATTTTTGTTTTAATTGCTGGAATCATTTTTTATTCTTGTGACTCGAAAAATGAAATCAAAAATAATTGCAGGTATTCTAGTGGTCGTTTGATTGAAGATTTTGATAGTGCACTAATTGAAGTAAAATCATTCCCTAATGGGAGAGTTTATGAGATATTGGATAAAGGAAGCAACATTGGAGCGAAAGGGATTTACAAATTTGACGAAATAGGAAGATTGAGATTTTATGCTTTTTTGTTAAGTGATAGTAATGATTATACATTTAGCCGACAGTATGATTCTTTGGGAAGGACAATCAGAGTGACAGGAGGTGAGGTGGTTCAGTGCTATTTTCGAAAAATTTCTACTGATAGTTTAAAAATAACCTTCTTTTTGTATGGGTTGAGCCAAAAGTATGCTGATATTAACCTTCAGTATGGCACCACTTATAAAACTGAAGTAGAATTATTTAAAAGCCCAATTTTTTCAAATATTCTTGGTGGAAGTATAATGACGGAACTCAGTAAAGAAAGAGGTAAGATTATCTATATTATGGGTAAGAGATTGGATATTTGTTCAGCAAGTGAATATTATTTTCGAGACTCGGTTAATGTTCCTTCGGAATTATTTCCTTAACCTTTGATCTTTTTCCTATCCAGAGTCCCGTTGTCCGTAGTGTTCAATAATAGGAAAAACTAACATAACATGGTAGAGATAATCAATTGGATAGGCAAAGAATTGAGGGCTGTAAAACTGACGACATTATTTCAAAAATATTTTGATGGGATAGAATTGGAGAAAATTGAAGAAACATTTTACTTAACAAGCAAACAGAATGGAATTGGTATTATTATTAATAATGAATTGTCAGTAACCTCAATAAGATTCTTTTCAGAAAACTATGAAGGTTGTCATGCGTTTAAAGAGAACCTTCTGTATGGCATAGAGTTTTCTCTCAGTAAAAATAATATACGAGAGATGTTTGGGACCCCCAATAGAAGCGGTGGAGGGCATAGGAATTTATATCTTGGTCAGATGCCTTCTTGGGACAGATATCTTTTTGATTTTTTTCATTACATATTCAATACTCAATAGGCTATAACTCTATTGATATGATTACATTAGGGTCATTAAGTTTGGAAAATTATTTTAA
>CALRSN020000168.1:0-5897 GCA_943370865.1 Bordetella parapertussis | reverse complement strand
AAGCTATTCTGTTATTAGGTTATATTTCATCAAATTATTTTTCTTTAATGCGCTGATCACAAATTCGAAATCCGGAAATCTTACATCTTTTTCTCCTGCTATATAAATTATGTCTCTTGCTCCTTTCCGCAAACATAGGTTCCTGTATTCCCTGACAGCTTTTGATAATGCAATACTGTCGTTTTTTGGAAGGTGTATATAATCATTTTTTAAGCCGGCTGAATCCGTTTTATAAGAAATCGAGCCGCTGTTTTTAATGCGGATCCAGAATATTACATCTGTGTCTGCAAGCTGGTTTGTTTCAACAGGTGTAGGTTGTGCGATTTCAACAGGTTCATTATTGTTGTTAAAACAGCCACTAATAAACAATATAATGGTTAATAAAAAATCCTTGAAACTAAACTCGGTCATTTCCATTAGTAAACTGTTTTTCTTTTACCGCTCTCAAAATCCTTGAATATAAAAGCCCCCAGCTTATCCAGGGAGGCAAAGAAGGCTTTCCCATTATTAGTCTCGGTAAATTCCTGGACAAACCGCTGCAGGTAAGGGTCGGTAGCGATCATGAAGGTGGTGATAGGTATTTTCAGTTTCTTACATTGCGCAGCCAGGTTCATACAACGGTTCACTACTTTGCGGTCTAACCCGAAACTGTTCTTATAATACCGCTTCCCGATCTTTAAGCAAGTGGGCTTGCCATCCGTGATCATAAAGATTTGTTTGTTGGGATTTTTCCTGCGGCGTAATATATCCATCGCTAATTCTAATCCTGCTACCGTATTGGTATGGTAAGGTCCCACCTGCAAATAAGGAAGGTCTTTGACTTCAATGGGCCATGCATCGTTGCCAAACACCACGATATCCAATGTATCCTTCGGGTATTTTGTTTTGATCAGTTCACTGAGGGCCATCGCCACTTTTTTAGCAGGTGTGATCCTGTCTTCCCCGTATAAGATCATGGAATGCGAAATATCGATCATCAGCACCGTGGAAGTCTGTGCTTTAAAATCCGTTTCCCGGATACTCAGGTCATCTTCCTGCATATTGAAACTCTCAATACCATGATTGATCTGTGCATTGCGGATGCTTTCGGTAAAATCGATCTGCTCCAGCATATCACCGAAACGGTAATTCCTGGTTTCGGGATTTAATTCATCTCCCTGCCCGGGTTTAAAACTGTGATGATCTCCTTGCTTTGTCTTCTTGAGTTTACCGAATATCTCTTCCAAACTCTTTTTACGAATGCCCTGTTCCGTTTTGGGTGTGATCTTGATTTCGCCTGGTTCATTGTCCCCGGTTATATATCCCTTCTCTTTCAGTTCATCAAAAAAATCTCCCATGCCGTATTGATCATCTGTTAACTGGTATTTTTTGTCCAGTTCATTAAGCCATTGCATGGCTTCACTTACATCACCGCTGGTGTAGGTTAATAATTGCATGAAAAGATCCAGCAGTTGTTCAAAACGGCCTTTCCCTTCAGCATCCGCATCAAATTTTGTAAAATGGAAACCCCTCATGTATTACAATTTACGACAAATACCAGTTATGCAGCACAGCATAACAACAACCAAACGGGGAAGAGGTTCGGTACTAAAAAACCCCGGTAAAATCCGGGGTTTTGAAAGATATCACTAATAAATATTATTTAGGAGTACCGCTGTCTCTTGCCGGTGTTACAATGGTTTTGTTGCCTTCGGTTCCGGGGGTAACCGGAGCTACAGGTGCAGCACCATATTTCTGTTCCAGTGCATCCAGCAACTGGAGGAAATATTCATTCTGAGCTGCTTCTCCGTTACGGCCGTCAAAGAGACCGAACATTTCTTCTTTTTCTGTTCGCAGGTAATCGAAGTAAGCTTTTTGCTGCTGCATATCCTTTTTCAATGCTGCACTTATTTCTTTTGCCAGTTGCGTATTACCTGCTTTATAACAAGCTTCGAGATAAGACATGTTCTGGATATTATGTCCATTGTCACGGCTGACCATGGCATAAGGCAGATCATATTTATTGACCAGTTTCTCTGCTTTTTCGATCAACTTCAAGGCTTCTGCTTTATTTCCTGCATCTGCCATATTACCGGCGATCTCGCCATATGTGCTGCGCAGGTTGAGGGCATGACGCCTGTTCTCTTCATCAAAATAAACTCCCCGTTGGCTTTCAAAGACAAATTTGTTCAGCATATTATTGGCCATGAAATCAAGGTTATCATCTGTTCTTCCCATATTGATCAGCCAGTTGGCAGAACGGTTTTGGGTTTGAACAGGAACCAACCGGTAAGCGAGACCATCCTTGCGAAGGAATCCACCAAAGCCCAGTGAACCATACGGTGCTGTGAAGTAAATAGGGCGTTTCCATTGGTTGGCTGCAATGATATTAAGGATAATAAGATCGCTGCGTACAAGGCCTTCCTGTAATTTATTCTCCGGTATTTCAAACCTGATCTCAGGATAAACGATATCAGTAGCATTCGCTGTTCCATTTTTCCTGACAAGCATTGTATCAACCGGAACTTTGAAACGAGCGACGGGAAAATTACCCGTTCCGACATCTCTACCTGTTTTAGGGTCGATATAAGGTTTGCCGATCACATTCTTCATGGCATCATACAGGTCATAGAAGGTTTCTTTGGAGCCCTGTGGGCGGTAACGGAGGTATTCCCGGTTATGACCTTCTACCTGTTCTTCACTCCAGATCACATCTACTGGGTCTGCATTATTGATCTTTCTGCGAAGCTGGTTAATATACCAGTCGATACCCAGCAAACTATTATTGATGATACGGATATCCGGGCGGACACCTTCCACCTCCTGTGCATACCAGAGCGGGTAGGTATCGTTATCACCAAAAGTGAAAATGATCGCATTTGGCGCACAGCTTTCGAGATAATCTTTCGCCATATCCGGTGCCAATGTTTTCTTGCTGCGGTTATGGTCATCCCATTCCTGCTGGGCCATTAATAACGGTGCAGCAAGGCAAATAACGGTGGTGGCAATATTCAGTATCCTCGCATTTTGTCCTGCTGATGAGATGGCCCTCACACCATAAGTAATAGCGGTTACCGCAGCTACATAGATCACGGATGAAGCAATTGCTGACATGAACATACCACCCGGTGTTTCACTGGCTGTACTCATCAACATGATCAGAAAGGTAAGTGCAGCACCATAGGTCAATGTATTGGTGAATGTGAGCTGGTCTGCTTTTTCACGGGCCAGCCTTACAAAAGCAACTACTGATAGGCCGATCCAGATCGCAAAAGCATAGAACGATCCTACATAAGCATAGTCCCTTTCACGGGGCTGGTTACCGGGTTGATTCAGGTATAATACCACAGCAATACCCGTAAAGAAGAATAACAGGAAGCTCACCACCCAGTCCTTTTTATTTCTTACAAACTGGTACACACAACCGAGTATTCCTAATATAAAAGGAATCAGGTATAATTTATTATGAGCTTTGTTTTCTTTCAGGCTGTCGGGCAGCATATCCTGGTCTCCAAGCCGACTGTTATCAATGATCGGAAT
The DNA here is from genome assembly GCA_943370865.1 of Bordetella parapertussis. Classification (GTDB taxonomy): domain Bacteria; phylum Bacteroidota; class Bacteroidia; order Chitinophagales; family Chitinophagaceae; genus CADEDV01. Next base: position 2,378 of record CALRSN020000168.1, on the reverse strand, counting down.
ACCGCTGATCCAGTTACCGTCTCTGCGGTTACCAAAGCCCTGCACATCATTTTGTTTACCGGCAAAATTCCACATGAAATAACGCCAGTACATAAAGCCATTCTGGTATGTAAAGAACCACCTTAAATTGTCGCCCATTGTAGGAGGACTGTTTCTTGTTCTCCCGGTAATCGGGCTTTGTTCTTGCCCAAGATTCAGCCAGGCAGCATAGAATTCAGCGTGGCCCTGATCGTTGCTGGGGTCCCAGATCCGCGGGAACAATTGCATATCGGCACTTTCGTATTGTACATCCTTTTGATTACCGATCGGAATATAGCTGTCTTTGCCTTTTACATATTTCATTTCACCTTCCTTCATCACAGGATAGCCATCTTCCCCATATTTATAATCGGCAGAATAATGTGGTCCGTATAGTAACGGTGCTTCACCATACTGCTCACGGCTGAGATAGTAAACAAGGGTGATAGGGTTATCAACATTATTCATATCAAATGCCGGATCGGCATTGGAACGGATCAGCGTGGTGAAATACATGAAATACCCCAGCATCATAAAAGCATAACACCAGAGTGTCAGTTTCAAAACTCTTAGTGCTGATGCTTTCAGGAAATAACCGATCAGTGCAGCTACTCCGGCTACTAATAAAAATTTAAGAATTTTAGCTGCGTCTGAACCCGTACTGACAATGAAGGGCAGTAAGGAAAGCCCGAGAAAGAGAGTGAACCATATGATAAGTTTTGTTTGTGAAATGGCTTTCTCTTTAAAGCGAAGTGCCCATACGATCAATGCGGCCAATGCCAGGAAGTAAATGGTAAAGCCGCTGAAGAAAGGCATTTTGAAAGTATTTACAAAATACACATCAAACTGCCCGGCTGCTTTCATGGAATATTGTATAACGCCAACCTGCACTAACCCGGTGATGATACAACCTATGATAAAAGCAAAAATGGCTCCTTTGGTACTTACCTGGTAACGGCGGTAGTAATAGATCATCACCACAGCAGGAATACTCAACAGGTTCAGTAAGTGAACACCGATAGAGAGTCCCATCATGAAGAAAAGGAAAATGATCCAGCGGTCTGATCTTGCCCTGGCGCCGGGATCATTACCTGCATGTTCATCGGCATGTTCCCATTTGAGCATGGCCCAGAATACAAGGGCGGTGAAGAAAGAGGATAAGGCGTATACTTCGCCTTCAACGGCGCTGAACCAGAAGGAATCCGAAAATGTATACGCTAAACCACCGACAACGCCGGCAGCCATCACAGTGAATGATTGAGAGCCGGTCAGTTCTTCACCAGTGGTAACAAACATTTTCCGGGCAAAGTGGGTGATACTCCAGAAAAGAAATAAGATCGTGGCGGCGCTGGCTAGTGCACTCATAAAGTTGACTGCATTAGCTGCTGTTTGCCCATTATCACCAAACAGGATGATAAAGAAGCGGCCCAGCAAAACGAATAGAGGGGCACCTGGAGGGTGGGGTAGCTGCATCTTGTCAGCACTGGCTACAAACTCGCCGCAGTCCCACAGGCTTCCTCTTGCCTCACGGGTCAGAAAATAAGTGGCGAAGGCAATAAAAAACACGGCCCAGCCGGTAAGGTTATTGAGTTTTCTGAAGTTCATAATAGACTATAAATTTTATTCCCTTTAACCCTTTGTGTGTCTAAGGATTGAAGGAAAGCAAAAATAGGGAAGCAGTCCAATATTTGCTATTCCGCTATTCATTTTTAAGGTTTTAGGGCAAAAGAATCCTGCCAATTTCTGCCCATGAATGCACCCGCTGGTGCCGGCCCGGGTCTTTGAGGAGGTTATGATGCTGGGAGAACAGGTAGGTATCTCCTTTGAAGGGGTCAAGATTCCTGAAACGGTCGTCGATCATGATGTCGGCAGTAATAATGGTCTTCAGGCCGCAAAAGACCATTTGCTGCCAGCTGATAAAGGGAAAGTGTTCATTCAGCCATTCCTGTTTTTCAAGAAGGCTATGCGGGAATTCAGTAGCAGCTGAAACAATGAATATCTCGTATTGTTGCTGAAGCCGCTCGATCACTTCCCGGCTGCCTTCCATAACGGGTGCATTGCGGAAAAAACCTTTTGAATGAACATATTCTTTCGCTTTGGGAAATGCTTCCCGTTCTGAGAGCCCGTTAATTTCTTCTACCGACTTACGGTAACCAAAATCTTTTTCATCATAATCCAGGAACAACTCCGCCACATCTGCCATTACCCCATCCATATCAATTGCAATTCTTTTCATGTTGTATCCTGTTCTGTTTTATTCAAAGTAAACCCGTACTGTCTGGTAGGATAACTGGCTTTGCATCAGTTGGGAGGATTGCCTTGATTTTTCGGAGAACCCCTTTAATCCAAACAATCCTGCA
>CALRSN020000167.1:0-5909 GCA_943370865.1 Bordetella parapertussis | reverse complement strand
ATCAGGGCAACCAATAGCCTGGTCAGTAATTGTGGCAAAAATGTTTATCTCGTGGGTGGTGGTAATTACCAGTTCACCCATTGCACCGTTGTCACTTATTCCAGTAATTTCATACAGCATAAAGACCCGGTGCTGACGGTAACGAATTTTTCAAATAATGGTAACGCTAACCTGGATGCTGTATTCCGCAATTGCATTTTCTGGGGCGAAAACGGAACCGTGGAGGATGAAGTGGTGGTTTTGAAAAACGGCAGTACACCGTTCAATGTTAATTTTGACCATAATTTATGGAAGGTCCAAACCGCTCCTGCCAATGTGACCAGTACACAGATCGTCAATAATATCGCTCCCAATTTTGACAGTGTGAACAGTTCCCGGAATTATTATGATTTCCGGCTGAAAACCGGCTCTCCTGCCATTAACAAAGGCATTAATGCGGGTATCGTAATTGACCTGGATGGGAAAACAAGGCCTGTCGGCTTACCCGATCTGGGTTGTTTTGAAAAACAATAGGGCAACCGGCGATAAAATTTAACCGATTCGCCAACCAGGCAAGCTTAACTTTGTTATTCTTCTTTATAAACGAAAACTTATATACAATGAAAACATTATTCCTGTCACTGATCATAGCCCTAACACTGACCGGTGGATCAATCTATGATTTTAAAGTAGGTGGCCTTGACGGTACCGATATCGATCTTTCTAAATACAAGGGTAAGAAGATCATGGTGGTGAATACAGCTTCCAAATGCGGCCTTACTCCACAGTACGAAGGATTAGAAACACTATATAAGCAATACAAAGACAAACTGGTGATCATCGGTTTCCCGGCTAACAATTTTAATGGACAGGAGCCCCTCGACAATAAGGGTATCAAAGAATTTTGTACCAAGAATTATGGCGTCACTTTCCCGATGGCAGAAAAAATTTCGGTGAAAGGAGATGATACACATCCATTATATAAATACTTAAAAGAGCAGGCTGCTGCCAAAGGTTTTGCTGACCCGGTAACCTGGAACTTTGGTAAATTCCTGATCAATGAAAAAGGGGAACTGATCGCCACTTTCAGCCCAAGAACAACACCGATGAGTGAAGAGATTTTGAAGTGGTTGAATTAATTGGTCAAATAAAATTCGTAAAGCGATCCTCTTTCAAGGGTCGCTTTTTTTATGACCAGAAAGTTTACTTTCGCTTTCCAATGCAATTTTCCCAGATCATAGGACAACAACCCATCAAACAGCAACTGGCTGAAATGGTGCAGCATAACCGGCTGAGTCATGCGCTGCTTTTTTTGGGAAAAGAAGGAAGCGGTGCCTTACCACTGGCATTGGCTTTTGCACAGTTCCTGGTTTGTGATAAAGTGAATGGCAAATCACAACATGCTATCGGGCCATCTCTTTTCGGAGACGAACCAGCAGCTACCAATATCCAGCAACCAGTAACCAGCACTGAGCCTTGCGGCACTTGCCCTTCCTGCCAGAAAGCACAGCAACTGGTTCACCCGGATATACATTTTTCCTACCCGGTAGTAACGAAGAAAGTAGGCACTCCTCCCATCAGTACTGATTATATCACTGAATGGAGAGAGTTCATTAAAAGTTATCCGTATGGAAATGCCTATGACTGGCTACAGTTTATCGGTGCCGAAAACAAACAGGGCAATATCACCGCACATGAGTGTAATGATATCATCCGCAAGCTGAACCTGAAGAGTTTTGAAAGTGAATACAAGATCCTCATCATGTGGCTGCCGGAATATTTGGGCAATGAAGGCAATAAATTACTTAAGCTGATCGAAGAGCCACCGGCCAATACACTCTTTATCCTCGTAGCGGAAAATGAATCGTTGATATTACCAACCATCCTCAGCCGTTGCCAGCTGGTAAAGATACCCGCCCTGGAAACTTCGGATATTGAAGCCGCCCTGGTTAGCCGCAATAAAACGGAACCGGCCACTGCCCGGCAGGTAGCCGGTGTAAGTGAGGGCAATTACCGGGAAGCTTTACAATTAGTGCAGCATGCTGATGAAGACTGGCAAAGCCTGTTGAAAGACTGGCTGAATGCTATCTTACGAACCGGCCCGGTGGCCCAGACCAAATGGGTGGAAGAGATCAGCCGGCTGGGCCGGGAAAAGCAAAAACAGTTTCTCCGTTATTTCAACCATATCCTACAGGAAGCCATCCGGTTCCGGATCATGGGTGATTCTACACAGCTGTCTGCGGCAGAAAAGGATTTTTGCGAGAAACTGAATAAGAAGATCAGCGATATTGCCCAGCAGGAGGCCCTGATTGAAGAGCTGGATAAGGCTTCTTATTATATTGAACGGAATGCCAATGCCAAGATCCTGTTCCATGCCCTGACTATCAAGGTCTACCACATCATACAGGACAAAATAGTGTTCCAGTAACCTACCTCCCGGGCGGCAAAAGGTTGACTGCACTTAATAGCCATAAAATTGTATTTTTGACAGATTGAGAAAGTGAGCCAGGAGACGTAAGCGAAAAAGAGAGAAGGGCCGCTACAGAATCTATTATTATTGTGTCAACATTTACTTCTGCATATTGTAACCTGTTCAACAGCAAGCTTTTTTTGCTGAACAGCGAACTGAACGTACAAGAGTGCGACGCAACAAAAGCTTAATAGTAATTCTGCAGCCGGGTTCGTCTTCTTCCTGTTTTATTTTTAAGAATATAAAATCATTACATGGGTTGCAGTAATTGTGGCACAGATAAACCAAACGGGTGTAAGAGCAACGGCGGGTGCAGTACCGGCGGATGTAACCGCATGAATACGCATGACTGGTTGCGCAACCTGCCCATTGCAGATGTGGAGAGCAGCTGCAAAGTGGTGGAGGTTAGTTTCAATAAAGGAACCCGCAAAGATTTTTTCCGTAATCTTTCTTTACAGCCTTTTGAAAAAGGCGACCTGATCGCCGTGGAAGGGGTGAGTGGTTTTGATGTAGGAGAAGTTTCACTAACCGGTGAGATTGTCCGCCTGCAAATGAAGAAACGGAATGTGAAGGAAGATAACCCGGAGATGAAAAAAATATTACGTGCCGCAACCGACCGTGATATTGACCTGATGAAGCAGAACAAGGCCCGGGAGCCGGAAGCCGTGATCCGCAGCCGGGCTATTGCCAAGCAATTAAAACTGGATATGAAGATCAGCCAGGTGGAAATGCAGGCTGACGGAAGAAAAGCGACCTTCTTTTATATTGCTGATGGCCGGGTGGATTTCCGGGAACTGATCAAAGTATATGCTTCGGAGTTTAAAGTGAAAGTGGAAATGCGCCAGATCGGTGCCCGCCAGGAAGCGGGTAAAGTGGGTGGTATTGGCAGTTGTGGCCGTGAATTATGCTGTAGCAGCTGGCTGACTGATTTTAAATCGGTGAATACCGCAGCAGCCCGTTACCAGAATCTTTCCATCAACCAGACCAAACTCAGCGGCCAGTGCGGACGGCTGAAATGTTGCCTGAACTATGAACTGGATACTTATCTCGATGCCCTGCAGCATTTCCCGGATAATTGCGATATGATACAGGTGGCGAAAGGAAACGCTTTCCTGATCAAGAAAGATATTTTCAAGAACCTGATGTGGTACACCTTGCCTGACAGCAACAAACAATACCCCCTGACCATTGAAGGGGTTATTAAAATAAAAGCACAGAACAGGCAGGGTATTATCCCGGAAGAGCTGGAAGTAGTGGATGTAACTACTAATAAGCCGAAAGAAGTGGAACCTGAATTTGTGGATGTGGTGGGACAGATCAGCCTGCGTACATTGGAAAAAGCAGATAAGAAAAAACGCCAGCAGCAACAGCAGCAACAGCAGCAAAGACAACAGGGACAACAAGGACAGCGTCCGCAACAAGGCCAACGTCCGCAGCAACGGCAGCAGGGTCAAAATCCTAACCAGGGTAACCGGCCTAACCAACAAAGAGGGCAACAGGGTGGGCAGCAACAAGGCCAACGTCCGCAGCAACGGCAGCAGGGTCAAAATCCTAACCGACAGGGAGGACAGCAAGGTGGGCAACAACAGAACCGACCACCAAGAAGAGATAACCGGCCACCGAATAAGCCGGATAATAAATAATGAATCAATAAAAAAACGGAGCGATCAACTCCGTTTTTTTGTTGCACTTATCTGAAACAAATAATACTCTTAAATACCTAAGGCCCTGTAGATCGCATCCTGGATCTTACCTCTTACCTGTAAAGAGGAAAGCTTGGGACTATCTCTTGTAGGATATACCCTGTTGGATAAGAAAATATAGACCAGGTCATTCTTCGGATCCACCCATACACAGGTGCCGGTGAAACCGGTATGACCAAAGGTTTGCGGTGAGGCTAACAGAGAAGGATAAGGATCTTTCCTGATCTTGTTATCTTTCTCCGGTTTATCAAATCCATAACCCCGGCGGCTGACCTTACTGTGATAGGCTGTAAACAAATTAATCGTTTCTTTTTTCAGGAAGCGTTGCCCGTTGAATTCACCGCCGTTCAGTAACATCTGGTACAGCATAGCCAGATCATACGAACCAGAGAACAAACCGGCATGACCGGCAACCCCACCAAACATTGAAGCCCCTTCATCATGCACATCTCCCTGCGTGGTTTGCCGGCGGAAATGTTTTTCTGTTTCTGTGGGTACAATTCTGTTCAACTCAAACTTGTTTCTTGGTTTAAAGCCGGTTGTTTGCATACCCATCGGGCGGTAAAATGTTTTTTGTACGTACTCATCCAGCGTTACCCCGGACAATTGCTCCACGATCTTCCCAAGAAAAATAAAATCATTATCACTGTACACATACCGGCCATGTTTACTCAACGGGCTTTTTAAAATACGGCTGATGATGGTATCATTCCAATCGTTGCGCATATAGATATTCTCCGCCACCCTGATCGTAAAACCGGGTTTGGATTTATCCGAATAAATAGCAGGGTTCGGTTCACCTGTTACCGGGTCAATCGTTTCTTTATAAAAAGCAATAAAAGGAACCAGTCCTGCCTGGTGTAATAAGATATCATCGATCCGCAGGTTGGCTTTATCGGTTCCTTTTACCCAGGGCAGGTAATCACCCAGCTTTTTGTCCAGGTCCAGTTTGCCCTGCTCATATAATTTCATTACCGATACTGTTGTAGCAGATATCTTGGTAACAGAAGCCAAATCGAAAATGCTTTCCAGGGTCATTGGAGATGGCTTTTCATAGACGTAGTTGCCGAATCCTTTATGATAGATGATCTCACCATTATGAGCGACCAGTACCACGCAACCCGGAAATGCTTTCTGGCTGATCGCATCGGCAACAATCGAATCTATTATGTTTAATTTGCCGAACGCATGAACCGGTTCACCGGTTGGTTTATACACTATGCCATCACCTTGTTTAAAATTGCAAACCCGGACAGGCAATGTACCTGTTGCTTTTGTTTTCCCGGTTACCACATCAGCTGCTGCTTCCTGTGAGATATTATCATCCTGGTAAGCGGCTACTAAGGTATAAGCATCGCAGAAATTTTGCGTGGCCAATACATTCCCAAAAACAATAGTCACTGTTTTAATAAAATTCAATTGCTTGTATAAACTGATCGCAGCCGGGCTGATATTGTAATTATTAGCCGGGCGGTTATTATAATCATGAATGCCGACTACAATTGCATCATATTTACCATCTTTGGGAACTGCTTTCAGAATTTCTGCCGCTTTATCGGCACTGTCTTTATACGAGAAAAGAAAAACATCCGCTCCCAGTTCATCTCTCATTCTTTTGCCAAAGCTGTTCAGCTCTTTGGAGCCAATGCCCACATAAGCGATCTTTTTACCTTTTACCAAAGGAAGGCTGGCGTAATCAGTACGGGAAGCTTTATTGGCAGCAGTAGAAAGAATGGTGATTGATTTTTGTGCCACTT
>CALRSN020000166.1:0-5911 GCA_943370865.1 Bordetella parapertussis | reverse complement strand
TGGCAATGCTGTGCAAACAGATTTCCAGTTCAGTGATCAATGGGCGACGGCTAATGATCAGCAGCAATACCGGTTAAAAATGACAGAAGCAAACGGGTATACCAGTTATAGCCAGCAATTATTACTCAGCCGTAACAACTTTGCAACAGCCGGCATCAAAGCATTCCCGAATCCATTTGCCGGAAAAATAAACCTGCAACTGGATCTTCCCAAAGCAGGAACAGTGCGGATTCAGTTGCACTCTATAACAGGTATGCAATTATATCAACAGCAACTGCAGTTAGAAAAAGGAAGTTCGGTACTGGCTATTGAACCAGCCAACAGTGTTGCCGGTGCTATTTATATACTGACTGTTGAATATGCAGGCGAACGAAAACTGATCAGGCTTAGCCGGCAATAATTAGCTTTAGCCAATAAATAGAAGTTACCTGTTTATCGCTGCCGTATCCACTGCCTGGAAAAAATGTGTCAGCATTCCCTCCTTGACTGTCCATACATGGGTGGCATTGGCTTTGAAGGCATTACCGGTGGCTTTATTCGTTCCCTGGTAATAGCCCACCATCACTACTTTATTATCTGCACCAAATATTTCGGTGACTGCTATATTGAACCCATCAAAGTGAACGGGTAATTGCATGAATACATTAGTAACGATCGCTTCGGTGCCGATGTATAAACCATCGCCTTCTACAAAGGGCATCCCCTTGCATTCGTTCCATTCAATAGCAGGATCAAATAAGGCTAATACTCCCGGCACATTACCGGTGGCGAAAAATGAATACGCCTGTTTTACGAGATCTGTGTTGGACATGTGATACTTGTTGGATGATGAAAAAATGATGATGGCTGTAAGGGAGAGGATTGATGCTGTATGAATATATTCCTTTCCCGGTGCGATACCAAAGAAATTACCAGCCTTTACCGCACAGTGAACCTCTCCGTGATCCACGAATAACCAGCCGGTCAATACCGCAGCGCATCAACTCATCGTTTCTTGAGCAACTGTTCGATGGGAATGGCTTCGAGATAAGGAACCAGGTGCGCCGGGTTGTGAAATACTTTATACTCCCGGATATCCTTGGTTTCCATGCTGCAAAAAGTTTCTACGTAAAAAGCAGGCAACTGGAAAAGGAAGACCATATAGCCCGGTATATTCCGCTGGGCAATGGCGACTCCTTCTTGTAAAACGGCGGCTCTTTTTTCTTCCTGTGTCAACACGATAAATTCTGATAGTTTCATAAATGCTGGTTTTAATACGGTCAATTAAAAAGGCAAATACTAAACCCGCAGCTGGCAGAGACGAATCCCTGGTACTGGCGAAAATCAATGAACTTATGAGGCTGAGGCAAAAAACTAAAACAAGAGGCAAAATGTAATGGCCGGGTGGCCCGAGGCAGGGAACAAATATAGAATAGTGGTTTTAATATTGGGGAATTTATTTTGGGTGTTTTTCCCTGGGTTCTTAGGACTTTATCCCCGTGAATTTATTTTTTCCGAAAGTGGCCAGGCAATCATTACCGCTGCAGCTGATAAGTACAGCGCCTTTGTACTTGCTCATTCGTTCCAGGAAATAAGTGAGGGCTGCTCTCTTCTCCTTGTCTTCATCACTCTCTGTCCGTTGCCCGAAGAGTGCATCGGCTTCATCAAATAATAAGATGCAGTTCATCCCTTCTGCCCTGTCGAAGAGCAGGGCCATGTTCTTTTCTGTTTCACCAATATACTTACTGACCACTGCTGAAAGATCGATGACGTACAGATCCTTACTTTGCCGGGCGGCTAACCAGCGGCCGGTGAGGCTGTTGCTCTCTTTATCTCCTGTTAGTACCAGCCTTAACCTGCTGCCTGCAGTTTGTTTTTTCTTGCCTGCCATTTCTTTGAGCAGCTGGGTCTTTACCGTTTCTTTGATCGTGAGCTGGCTGTCGGCTGCCTCTACTTTAATATAACGGGCAAAGCCTGGTTCCTGGGCAGAAAGATAGTGGGTGAAACCAATACCCAGCAATAGCAGAATGATCCTTGACATACAATTCTTTTGCTGAATGTAAATAAAAATAGCCGGTTACAGGGTAGTAACTTTGTAGTCCAATCTGAACGTTCATGATCAACTATACCGGCCAATTCCTCCAAAGCACTCCCGCCTTAGACGGCACTGATTTTGAAAAAGCCATTCTCTTTATTGCTGAAGACAATGAAAAAGGCAGTACGGGTTTTATCATCAATAAACCGTTTCCGCGGAAGCTCAATGAACTGGTGGAATTTAAAGATGCACTCTCCTTTCCACTCTATACCGGCGGGCCGGTGGTGACCGATGGTATTTTTATGCTGCACCGGCGGCCGGATATCATTGAGGATTGTAAGAAGATCGCTGCTGGTATTTTTCTCGGCGGGAATATGCAGCAGGCTGTTGCAGCTATTAATGAGCAAAGCATTACGGAAGCCGATATCAAATTGTTTATTGGTTATTGTGGCTGGGATGCAGGCCAATTACAGGATGAAGTGGAGGAAGGCAGCTGGCAACCGTTTACTGCGGAAGATTCTTTCTACCCGTTTACTTAGATAAACAACAGCAACAGCGTCAGCAGTAAGCCGGCCAGTGCAAAGTAGATCCCTCTTTTGAAGATCGTTGTTTTGGGCAGAAACATCCAGAAGGAGGATACCACGAAGAATAATAAAGACAGGCCGAAAAATATATTCAGGTAAAACAGGGGCTGGTCTGAGTTAGCCTTGTGCAGTTTGGTGAGTTTGTCCAGCAGCAGCGGTAATGATTTTACTTTGTAGATCAACTCCCCGGTTCTTTTGTTATAACTGCCCTGTTTGAATACTTGCAGGTCGCCACTCTCCGATTCGATCTTCAGTTCTTTTATCCTTGTTTCTTTACCCAGTGCTTCCGGCAACAGGCCGGGCTTCAATGTTTTTGTAATGGTCTTTTCCTGTTTCAGGAAATCGGTGTTGCGGAAGATCAGTACGATGCCACTGATGGCATACACGGCCATTATACCGGCCAGGAAAAATCCGAGGTACCGGTGCCATACCCGCATTGATCTACTGAGTGCTGCCATAGCTTTTCTTTTTTATGGCTGCAAAGAAAAGGGTCCGATGCGGAATGGCAAATCGCAATGCGGAAAAAAAAGAGTGGGTTTTTATAAGATTGGGAAAAGTTTTTTTCTTTATTTACTTTTTGGCATTGCCCCAAAAAGTAACAAAAAGGTCTAGGTAAAACATATGCCTCCGGCTGTTTTACCGGCCCACGCACCTTTTAAGTGACGAATAGCAGAAGCATAGTTTGCATTCGTATGTTGAGGAAGAAGGATGAAGACTCCGGGGCTTGTTGTGCAGCGACTCCGACTGCGCTATGTTTCGTCTTATATTTCCTATAGTTGTCAGAGGTTTCAAGCGGGACGAAACAAGGCGCTGGGAAAGTCATTTATACCGCCGATGCGTTTCGGTTCGGGTATACCAAACAACGGAGTCCTGTCATGCCGGGGCACGAGGCATCTGGATTGCATGGCTTCTTTCTTTTTACAAGGAAAATGTAGTACCAATATTTTCTCCAGCACTATTTTGCAATCAACTCTTCATACAACACATTCACTGTTTTCCGGATCACGGTATTGTGGCCGTCGGTGTAGCCGGGAAGACAGCCGTTGGTGATGACCACGATGCCGTATTTTTCTTTGGGGTCGAAGAACATGGCGCTGGATAAACCGTAGGCCGATCCGGTATGCCCTTTCAGGGTTTTACCGGTGATGAGCCGGGTGGCGGTGGCAATGGCCAGTCCATAGCCTTCTTTGTCGGATAAGGCGGTTTGCATAGTGGCGGCACTTTTCTTTTTGATGATCCGTTTGCCATGGGCCTTACCCATCTTCATGTGCATGATCATATATTTTGCCAGGTCGGTGGCGGAGATCTTCATGCCGCCGGTTGTGGAAAAGATGGGTGTGCTGTAGCCCATCACATAGTTGGCGATCTCCTGGCTGCGTGGCGCATAGGCACCGGGTGAGGGAACTAATTGTTTGAGTGAATCGTTGTATTCGTAGATCGTGGCGAAGCGGGACGCATCCAGGGAATCCACGCAATAGCCGCCATAGAGACCAAGGGGATCAAGAATATGTTTTTTTACATACTGGTCAAACCGTTCACCGGAAATTTTTTCGATGATGGTGCCGGTCATATTATAATTCAGGTTGCAGTACTGGTAACCGGTGCCGGGTTCATAGTCGTTATAACAGTTGGCCCAGTTGGTATTTTTATCCGGGTTGATGGCATCCAGTGTAAAATAACCTTCCTTGTCATTGATGGAAGAACGGTGCGATAGTACCATGCGGAGGGTGATGACCGTTTCGGGGAATTTGGGATTGCGGACCCTAAACCCGACCAGCTTGCTCATATCATCCTCCAGTGACAATTTCTTTTTCTCCACCAGCTGCATAATGGAGGTGGCGGAAAAAGATTTGGAGATGGAGGCAATGCGGAAAATGCTCTCCTCCGTTAACGGCGCCTTTGTCTCTGCATTCTTTAAACCAAAGGAATGGGTGTAGCTGATCTTGCCATTTTTAACAACAGCCACAGCCAGGCCCACTACCTGGTGCTGCTGCATGATCTCGCTGATGGCGGCTTCGGCTTTGTCGGCTTGCGCCTGGACAGGTGAAGCAGAGATGATGGTACTGATAACGAATAGAAGAAGGACTAACCGGCGCATATGTTGGAATTAGGTATAAATATAAGGGGAAGGGAGGAATAGTTGATAGGCCATAGATGGGAACTACAGAGGAGGATATATTACAGTTGTGAAACTGGATGTTTTGGAGATCCGGGTCATTATATATAAAACAAACCCTGCCTCATAGCAGATTTTGTTTTTGGGGTCAGTAGCTTTCGCCTTTGACGGGACAAATTTAAAGTTTTGTGTTGTTGTGGTAGAAATCAACGACAATAAAAAGATGGCGCAAAGCCAGATAATAAAACTGTTGGGCTGCCATCACTACAGAGTTTGGATTCTTTAGTCATTCGGTTGGCATAAGAAAAACACCAAACAAATCGAAGATTACTCAGGCTGATACGATGCAGCTAAAGTCTGTAATTCTTTAAATACTACAGGGCCAAACATTTTACTTAAGTTAGGAAAATCTCTTTTATTAATTATATCATTAAACAACTCATATATATCTACCCAACCCTCCTTTTTACCTGTATGTCCTGATATGGAAATACCTGCAACATTATCAATTAATTTATTTTGAAGTTCTCTAGATAAGCCTATTGCGTTCTTTGAAAAAAGAAATTGTTTCCCCGTTTTTTTCTCCACCATTTTTTTTGTCAACTTAGGCTCATAGTAAGATGGTATTTCAGGCATCTCACTCAAACCATCAAGACTTATATGATTTCCCCAATCATCTTTTGTAAAATAGCTTGAAGACGCAATAAATAGAGAAGATGGCTCTCTGTTATATGACATAATTAGCTCCTTCTTAGCCCTTGTCATAGCCACATATAATTTGCATATATCCCTATATGCTTCTTCGTCCGGTAATGAAGGGTTTGGAATAATATTTTTTGAACAATTTAAAATAATCATTCTATCAAACTCAAATCCTTTAGTTTGTTCCAAATCACTTAAAAAAATATTACCTACTGTTAAATCTAGTTCTCCATCCAATACAGGCAACTGAAGTTTTTTTCCAAGTGCAGATATCTGATAAATTGATAATCCGCAAAAAGCCAGACAGGCTTTTTCCTTTTTATCTATGTCTAGAATATCCTTGAGGTAAGTTAAAGTAGCAAATAACTCTGTCTTAAAATTAACAGCTTTTCTTAAGAACGGAAGAGGTGATGAAAAATTAGCGAATTCGGGATTAAGGACTTCGAAATCCTCCGAATTCAACTTCTCAACCGGAACGTTCGTAGTAAAAATTGC
>CALRSN020000165.1:0-5930 GCA_943370865.1 Bordetella parapertussis | reverse complement strand
CGCCCCTGTTTTAACCGCTAAAGACTTTGCCACCGACCAGGAAGTACGCTGGTGCCCCGGTTGTGGCGACTATTCGATTCTTGCACAGGTGCAGAAAGTGATGCCAACACTGGGCATTCCCAAAGAGAATATTGTGATCGTATCGGGTATTGGTTGCAGCAGCCGTTTCCCGTATTATATGAATACCTATGGTATGCACTCCATTCACGGCCGTGCTACTGCGATCGCCTCCGGTTTAAAAGCCAGCCGTCCTGAACTGAGTGTGTGGATTGTAACAGGTGATGGTGATAGCTTAAGTATCGGTGGTAACCATACCATCCATTTACTCCGCCGGAATTTTGATGTCAATATTTTATTGTTCAATAACCAGATTTATGGATTGACCAAGGGTCAATATTCTCCTACCTCGGAAGAGAAGAAGATTACCAAGTCAACCCCGATGGGAAGTATTGATCACCCGTTCAACCCTGCCGCACTGGCCCTGGGTGCTGATGCCACATTTGTGGCAAGAACCATGGACCGTGATCCCAAGCATTTACAGGCGATGCTGATAAGAACACAGCAACACAAAGGCGCTTCTTTCCTGGAGATCTACCAGAACTGCAACATCTTTAATGATGGAGCCTTCGAGATATTCACGGAGAAAGGAACAAAGGCACAGGAAACCTTATTCCTGGAGCAGGGCAAACCCCTGGTGTTTGGTGCGGCGGCTGATAAAGGAATTAAACTAGATGGTTTCCGTCCCGTGGTGATTAATTTCAGTGATGGTTACAGTGCAGATGATTGCTGGGTGCATGATGAAAATGATATTTACAAAGCACAGATACTGACCCGCATTTTTGATGATCCCAAATCAGATGGTCATTTACCAAGACCATTCGGTGTTTTCTATCAATCCAACCGGCCTTGTTATGAAGATGTGATGCAGGCACAATTGGATGAAGCTTCGTCAAGAAAACCCGCCGACCTGGATAAGCTGCTGAAGGGAAATGAAGTGTGGACGATTCAGTAATCCTATTTACTTTATAGTTAACTCAAACGGGTTTATTAAAGTTGTTTTCTGATCAGGCATAGCTATTACTATCGATGAGAAAACAACTTTGTCATTTTTCTCCAATAGCTTGAATACTTCTTTCGTTTCCTGGTCAAAAAGGTAACCCTCTGTACTTTTGAAATGAAGAACCTCCTTGTTCCTGATAATTGTTATTGCAAAACTCTTTACAGTATAAGTTAAGTCGAATCCCAGACTGGGGTGGGCATATGATCCCAAACCAGCTTGTGCAGCTAAAGCCCCCCTTGCTATAGTGTCCCGGGGGTATACGCCAACATTGGCTATCGGAGAGGGCATATTTCTTACCCGCAGGAAAAACTCTCCGATTTTTACCAGTTTGTTTTTTACTTTCTTGTTGATTACAATCGGACCGTCAGAAAGATATTCTGGCCTGAAAACATATAAACCACAACCAACCTTTTCAATACTTCCATTATTTGTTGTTAGTACTACTGATTTACACTTCAACCCTTCTACTGTGCAGGAAACAGTATTATCGATTCCTATATAAGCTGTTTGACCAGGTCTCATAACGGCAGCTGTGAAAGATTGAGAATACCCGGTAATTACAAAAAGAGAAAGTAAGGCAAACAGAACTGGTTTCATGAAGTTTTATTCCTTAACGAATAAATGAGGTAGAAATTATTATGCACCAGCTAATTCCCTCTCCGCATTCGCAAACACTTTCTTTTTCTTTTTTTCATACCACCATTGCGGTACGGTCTTCTTCATCACCGTGTCAATACTGCGCATGCCAAATAAATTCCAGGCACCTTTCAGTTTACCACTGATAGAAGGTTGCAGGGCCCGTAGGCTCATGGCAAAACCACTGTCTAAATATTCCATATGATGCCAGTAGCCGGCCGGCATAAATAAAGTATCACCGGGTTCTAAAATAAAATCGTAGCCTTCGGCCAGTTTCAAGGCCGGGAATTTTTCAAAATCCAGTTTGCCTTCCTGGTAATAATTAGAGAAATCAGCCATACTCAGTACTTCAAAAGGTTTGCGATAGAGTTTGTACTGCTCTTTGAAAGGGAACATGAGCACTCTTTTGCGGCCGCCAAACTGTGTATGTAAGATATGTGAGAGATCAATGTCAAAATGCATATGGGTGATGCTGCTGGCACCACCGGTAAACAGCATCGGGTATTTTTTTACAAAACCCTTCATCAGGTGTTCGGGCCAGGTAAAATCTTTGGTTAGTTCCGGTGCATGATCAAAAATATTGAACAGGAAAATGCGCCAGCCCGCCGGTCCTTTGCTGATCATATCAATATATTCACCAAAGGTCTTGTAATCATCCGCTTTGTTGATCGGTGTGTAAGCGTCGCTTTTTACATTATTGTATAAAGGAACTTTCTGATCACCTACCAATTGTTTAAAGTAATCCCAGTTCCATTTGGTATAAGCCGGCCATTCTTTCGCCAGGTTTTTGATAATAACGGGTAGGGCCGGTTCATAATATTCCTTCCGGAATACTCCAGGTTCGATGGAGTCAACTTTAGCAACTGGTTTTAATTGCATACGGGCAAACTTAATAAGTGACCAAATTACAAATTGTCGTGCAAATGGCGATAATCAATAAATGTATTGATAAAAGCCTGTATTTTTAGAAAGACTGATCACTATGTTACTGCATATTCATCCCAAAGACCCCCAGCCCCGCCTGGTCAAACAGGTGGTGGAAAGCCTGCAAAAAGGCGGGATCATTATTTACCCAACCGATACTATTTATGGATTGGGTTGCGATATCTTTCAACCCAAAGCCATTGAACGGATTGCCCGGATCAAAAAAATAGAACCACAAAAAGCACAGTTATCATTTGTTTGTTCTGATCTCAGTCACCTGAGTGAATATGCCAAGCAAATTCAAACATCCACGTACCGCTTATTAAAAGAATACCTGCCCGGTCCCTATACCTTCATTCTCCCGGCCAGTAAGCTGGTGCCGAAAATTTTGCAGAGCAAAAAAGATACGATCGGTTTACGTATTCCCGATAATGCGATTGCCATGGCGATCGTGAAAGAACTGGGCCGGCCCATCCTGAGCGCCTCTTTACCGGGAGAGATGGTAGAAGATTATACAGATCCTGAAGTGATGTATGAGAATTTCAACAAGCTGGTTGATTTTGTTATTGACGGAGGCCCCGGTGGAACCATACCTTCCACGATTATTGACTGCACCGGTGATGAACCGGTTGTTACAAGAGAAGGGTTGGGGAAATGGGAAGAGTAAGGGGCAAAAAATAAAAGCACCACTTGTTGCAAGTGATGCTTTCCCAACTCAAACACAAATTCCTGCTATATGATGGATTACTGGTTGTATTATATCACCCGGTGACGCCTGTTATGTTTATAGCGAAAAGTTTGCTTGCGGTTATGCGCTTTCATTGTATGGATCTTTCTTCTTTCATGCGGCGTAACAACACCATCACGGCGGGCCATCCGTTGTGTATGTTTTAAACGGGCCTGGTCTTTTCTCAGTTCAAACGCTTCGGGTCTTGTCAGTTCGTGACTGCGGACTCCCTGGTTAATACGATGACGCTGGATGCGGTTACCGGCTATTTGTGCAGATGAGGTGGTGCCAATCAATATCATGATAACGGCAAAAGCTAAGATCTTTTTCATGGGGCTTGTTTTAATTGTTATTCAAAAATGTTGTGTTCCTATGACAGAGACGGATATTAAGCGTTTAATCCGCTTAGAAAACTTTAACAACTAAAACAATTCTTTTTGAGCAGGAAGAAGGCGAAAACTTTTCCGGTGAAAGCGGCATAAACCATATTCTTCAATGGCTTTGCGGTGAACAGCGGTGCCGTAACCTTTATTCCTGTTCCAGCCATACTGCGGAAACTCTTCATGAATACGATACATGTATTCATCCCGGTAGGTCTTGGCTAAGATACTGGCGGCTGCAATGGAAGCGTAACGTCCGTCGCCTTTTACAAAACACTGGTGCGGTATTTTTTGATACGGGATAAAACGGTTGCCATCAATTAAAAGTAAACCGGGTCTTTTATGGAGTTGATCAATGGCCAGGTGCATGGCTTTGAAAGAAGCTTTTAAAATATTGACCTGGTCGATCTCGTCATTATCAACAGCCGCTACAGCAAAAGCGATAGCTTCTTTTTCAATAACAGGCCGCAGCTCATCCCGTTGTTTTTCGGAAAGCTGTTTGGAATCATTCAACAGCGGGTGAAAAAAATCAACCGGTAAAATAACCGCCGCTGCATACACCGGCCCGGCATAACAACCCCGGCCGGCTTCATCACATCCGGCTTCCACGAATTGTTCCTGGTAAAAGGGTTGAAGCATCCACCGCAATTTCATCAATAATACGCAACAAAAATTATTTTGACCCCTGTTCCCATCCTAACTTTGCAGCCGCTATGGCGAATGAACTATCACAGCGTTCTTCCAAACCAATCGCCACCTGGTTGCTGGTGGGTGTGGGCATGATCATTATCCAGGTCTTACTGGGAGGTATTACCCGGTTGACCGGTTCGGGTTTATCCATTACGGAATGGAACGTGGTGACCGGCACCCTGCCACCCCTGAATGAACAGCAATGGCTGGTTGAATTTGATAAATACAAACAAACGCCGCAATTCAGCCTGCTCAATTTTGATTTTACAATAAAGGATTTCAAATTCATTTTCTTCTGGGAATGGTTCCATCGTTTCTGGGCCCGGTTGATAGGTGTTGTATTTGCTGTTCCCTTTATTATTTTCTTAGTGCAAAAGCGGTTCAAGCCATCCATGGTGAAACCGATGCTCATTCTTTTTTTACTGGGTGCTTTGCAGGGAGCCATTGGCTGGATCATGGTGGCCAGCGGACTGACCGGTGATGCCATTTATGTGAAACCCACCAAACTGGCCCTGCATTTTATTTTTGCGTTGGGGTTGTTGTGTTATGCATTTTGGTTTGCGCTGGAATTACTGGTGCCGAAAGAAAAATTAATTGTCAATAGTTCGATTCGCAAATGGAGCTGGTGGATCATTGCGATACTTGGCGTGCAATTGATCTATGGTGCATTCATGGCCGGGCATAAAGCGGCAACAGCTGCTCCCACCTGGCCCGATATCAATGGAAGTATTATTCCGCCCAATATGATGGGCCATAACGAAGGCTTGCTGAATCTCTTGGATAATAAGATCACTATTCATTTTATCCATCGGGGCCTGGCTTATTTATTATTAGTATTGGTAATTCTATTATCCGTCAAGTTATACAAGACAGCAGGTTCTTCCCTGCTGCGCAAAACCTGGTGGCTGCCAGCATTGCTTGTAACGGCGCAAGTAGTACTGGGCATTTTATCAGTGATATGGAGCCTGCAGATCGTTCCCAACCAGTGGGGAGCATTTGAATGGATGGCACAGCTGCACCAGCTGGTGGCTATGTTCCTTTTACTTTCTTTATGCTGGGTTGTTTACCTCGTTCGTGGTAAAAGCTCTTATTAACGCCATTTTATAGTCCCGCCTGTTTGAACGGCCAGTTAATAATCTGTACTTTTAAGTTATAACCATTAAATAACCATGAAGACCTGGCTGCGGGGTTTCTATTATTCCTTTCCTGTGCAATTGTTATTTCTTCATTTCAGGAAATACCAGGTGCTGTTATTATTTTGGTTCATCCTCTTCAGTACCATCAACGGTACGTTCATGAAAACTTTTGGTGCTGATTCTTTATACCTGGCGCCGGAGTATTTGGGAAATGTGAATGCGATCAGTTCAGCCATTGTTGGTATTTCAGTGGGTATGTTCATCATGAGCTGGAATATAGCCACCTTCGTTTTGTTTAGTAAACATTTCCGGTTCCTCGCTGCCACTACCAATCCTTTTTTAAAGTACTGTATCAACAATGCAGTGATCCCGCTGCT
>CALRSN020000164.1:0-5945 GCA_943370865.1 Bordetella parapertussis | reverse complement strand
TTACTTCCTGTCCTGTTGGCTCCTGCAGTAGCAGCTCTCTGATCTTGATTCGTTTGTTGAACATCGTTGTGTTTTTTCGAGTCGCAAAGGTAACGTATAGAGGGCAGGATTGACCGTGGTTTATTGGCATTATCAATACACAAAATGAGACTATTCAGGGAAGATAATTGTTGCGCAAAGGACAGGACCCTGAACGGAGCGTCGCAACCACTGTAAAATCAGGGTTGTGCAACTGGAAACCCTAAAAGCCACTTACCCCAAAAATTTTTGATTTTCCCGATTTAGCCGTATTATTGCAGCAGAAAGAGGCCGATAAGTATAGTTCCCCCAAGGCTCTGATATATCATTTACCTGCCGATTTCATTCAACATAAATTCAAACTTTTTCTGTTTTCAAGTCTGGTGACCCTGCGTCGTGACTAACCTCAAGATTATTATATGTATGACATTCTGCAACTGAACGATATGCTCGTTCCTGAACTGCTGGATATAGCCGAGCAGTTAAAGATCCCCAACGCCAAAAAATTAGATAAACAAGGTCTCGTCTACAAGATCCTTGACAGCCAGGCCATTGCCGGTTCCAAAGGTGCCACGGCCAGCAATGATGGCAAGCGGAAACGCATCATCAAGACCAGCACCAGTACGGGCAGTGAGGAAGCCGTGGTAGAAAGTGGCGAAGAAGAAAAATCGCTCGTTAAAAAACCCAATATGCCTGTAAAAAAAGAAGAAAAAGCTCCGCCTATCAAGAAAGCCCGTGCCAAGAAACACGAGGACAGGGAGCCCGAAGGCGACCAAAATAATCAACAGGCAGAACAACAACCAACTCAATCCGAAGCACCGCCACCGGTAATGGTTAGTGAACCGGAACAGCAATCAGCAGAGAATCCATCAGGTGGTAACCTTCCGAATAAAGTATATCCCCAACGCAGGGACCAGCAATTCAATATTGAATTTGATGGAGTAATTCTTGGTGAAGGCGTACTGGAAATGATGCCTGATGGCTATGGTTTCCTCCGTTCTTCTGATTACAACTATTTATCATCACCGGACGATGTATATGTTTCCCCTTCCCAGATAAAATTATTTGGATTAAAAACCGGTGATACTGTACATGGTGCGGTGCGTCCCCCGAAAGAAGGTGAAAAATATTTCGCTTTACTGAAAGTGGATACGATCAATAACAAGAGCCCGGAAGAAGTTCGTGACCGGGTACCATTTGATTACCTGACACCTTTATTCCCGTATGAAAAACTAAACCTGTTCACACAGCCTTCCGATTATTCTACCCGTATCATGGATCTTTTTACCCCCATCGGTAAGGGACAAAGGGGATTGATCGTGGCACAACCCAAGACCGGTAAGACGATGTTGCTGAAAGCAGTGGCCAATGCCATTGCGGCCAACCATCCTGAATGTTACCTGATGGTGGTGCTGGTGGATGAACGTCCGGAAGAGGTGACCGATATGGAGCGCAGTATCAAAGGAGAAGTGATCGCTTCCACCTTTGATGAACCGGCAGAGAAACACGTTAAAGTATCTACGATAGCCTTACAAAAAGCAAAACGATTAGTGGAGTGCGGACATGATGTGGTGATCCTGTTGGATTCGATCACCCGTTTGGCCCGTGCACACAATACCGTAGCCCCATCCAGTGGTAAAGTATTATCCGGTGGTGTGGAAGCGAATGCGATGCAGAAACCCAAACAATTCTTTGGTGCTGCCCGTAAAATAGAAGATGGCGGTTCACTCACCATTATTGCGACTGCGCTGGTGGATACCGGCAGTAAGATGGATGAGGTGATCTTTGAAGAATTCAAAGGAACTGGTAATATGGAATTGCAACTGGACCGTCGCCTGGCCAACAAACGTATCTATCCTGCCATTGACCTGGTGGCATCATCCACCCGTCGTGATGACCTGTTACTCGATAGGGATGTGCTGCAACGTATGAACCTGCTCCGTGTGTATTTAACCGACATGAATGCTGAAGAGGCCATGCGGGAATTGCAGAACCGGATGAAAGGAACAAAGAACAATGAAGAGTTCCTGGCAAGTATGAATCGTTAATTTGCCAATGAGATAATTTGATAGTTCGACAATGAAAAGCTGTTCTTACCCGGAACAGCTTTTTTAATTCGGTCTTCTTTATTCATTTTCAAATTGACTAATTTTCCATTGGTTAATTAATCAGATGGCTGTTGAAAGAATACATATCGAAAAATTCCTGGCACTAGCCAAAGAGCATCCAGTTATAGATGTCCGTTCGCCGGGCGAATATAACCATGCACATATTCCCGGTGCTCACTCCTTGCCTTTGTTCAGCGATGAAGAACGAAAAGTAGTCGGCACCACTTATAAACAACAAAGCCGGGAGAAAGCAATTAAGGTTGGTTTGGATTATTTCGGACCCAAGATGCGGAAGATGGTGGAGGAAGCTGAGTCGATAGTCAATAGCCGGAAGTCAGGAGTAAACAGCTCCGGGCTCCCGACTCAGGACTCAAGACTACTACTAGTTTACTGCTGGCGGGGCGGCATGCGCAGTGGTGCTGTTTCCTGGTTGCTGGATATGTATGGTTTTAAAGTCTACACACTGGCAGGTGGTTATAAAAGTTTCCGGAATTATATACTGGATACGTTCAAACAATCCTTTCACTTCAATATCATTGGCGGATATACCGGTTCCGGGAAAACAGAAACACTAAAAGCATTACAGGAAAAAGGAGCTGCTGTCATCGACCTTGAAGGATTAGCTAATCACAAGGGATCAGCATTTGGCAATATCGGG
Source organism: Bordetella parapertussis (assembly GCA_943370865.1). Lineage (GTDB taxonomy): Bacteria > Bacteroidota > Bacteroidia > Chitinophagales > Chitinophagaceae > CADEDV01. The sequence goes on along the minus strand of CALRSN020000164.1, from coordinate 3,161 downwards.
ATGTCGAAACAGCCCACACAGGAGATGTTTGAGAACGGATTAGGCTGTGAGCTACGAGCTATGAGCTACGAGCCCGCAACATCCAAAGCCCCTTTTAGGGGGTTGAGGGGCATATGGCTCGAGGACGAATCCCAGCGTATCGGCCTGGTCAATATTCCGCATGAACTATGGAAAAATATGCGCAGCTCTCCTGTTTACTTCTTAGATATTCCGTTTGAAGAACGCTTAAAACATATCACGGAGGAATACGGGCAGCTGGATCAGCAAAAACTCATTGCCGCTATTGGACGTATCAAAGAGAAACTGGGTGGCCTGAATGCCAAAACCGCCATCCAGTTGCTGGAAGAGGGGAATACCCCCGAAAGTTTCCGCATTTTGCTGAAATATTACGACAAGTTTTATTTCAAGGGGTTACACAATCGGGAAGGGCTGGAAACGTTATTACATACGATAGATTGTAAAACCGTTTCCGCTGACAATGCCGGCCTGTTGCTGGCAGAACTACAACATCAATATGAAAAGCCTTAAACTGATCCTGGTCCTGCTGCTGGTATTTTCCCCGCTTCCTTTTTTTGCACAACAACTATCCGGTTTATGGATGGGTGCCCTGAGCAATGACAGTACTACGGTCCGTAAAGATGAATCCTTTGAAATTGCCTTATCCGAATACAAAGGAAAAGTAATGGGTTATTCCCGCAGCACTTTCTTTGTCAATGATACCCTGTACTATATCATCAAAAGGGTAAGAGGAACAATTGAAGGGGATATATGCGAAGTGAAAGATGATTATGTGATCTCCCACAATTTTCCGAAAAAACCGGAGAAGAAAGTAAAAGTGATCAGCACCTTCCGCAGAAATGAATCCGACAGCACCTGGTATTTATCCGGTGACTGGAAAACAACAAAGACCAAAAAATATTATACCATCTCCGGTAAAGTGGCATTGAAAGAAGAAAAGGATTATGAGGTTTCCAAGCTTTTCCCCCACCTGGAAGAGTTGAAGCTTGATAACGAAATGCCTTTTTATGCAGAAGCAAAAAAGAAAGCTGTCGAAAAAGAAGCAATTGCCAGATCAGCGCCGCCGGTTAAAAATCCAGCTCCTGCAAAAGAAACTCCTATAGTTGCTAAAACAGCAAGCAAACCTGTTGATCCACCTGTTGAAAAAAATCCTGTAACGAAACCGGAGATCGTTGCAGCCGAAAAGAAACCAACTGATGTTGAAAAGACAGTCGCAAAAAAAACAAAGCCTGCTGTTGAAGAAAAAGCTCCCGTAGCAGAAGAAACAAAAACAACGGCTGCTGCTGAAAATAAAACACAGCCCGCTATAAGTGATCCGTTTGCCAACACTAAACAACCGGAGCAACCTGCTGCAAAAACTATAACCACAGTACCTGTTCCAAAAAACACGGAAACGCAACAACCCATTGCTATTGCTAAAGTAGAGGCACAAAAAACAATTGAACAACCGGCAAGCAGTTCCACCAATAACCAGGCTGATGTGGTAAAAAGAACAGTGCCGGCAACTGTTGTTCCTGAAAAAGCAATAGCAAAATCTGAAGAAAAGAAAGCAGCTCCTGTTGTTACTACCCAGCCCGCTGTGGTGAAAAAAGAAGCACCCGTTATTCCTGCTACTGTTGCCACTCCGGCACAACCTGTACTTGTTACTGCCGAGATCAAAACACCGGTCGCTGATCATACTGGTGCGGCAACCTTTATTACAGAAAGAAAAACGGAAGCTCCCCAAACTATCAACTTCATGAATGATAGTTTGGTCATCGCCCTGTATGATAATGGTGAAGTGGATGGTGATACTGTAAGTGTGTTGCTGAATGGTGAAATATTCTGGGCCAAACAGGGTTTGAAAACAACTTCGATCAAAAAAACGATCTATATCACTCCCGGCCAGGAAGAAATGACACTGGTACTCTATGCAGAGAACCTTGGTAAATATCCGCCCAATACCGGTCTGCTGATGGTGTATGACGGCGAAGAAAGATACCAGGTTCGTTTCAGCGCTGATCTTAACAAGAATGCGGCGATCACATTCCGGAGAAAAAAGTAAATTGAAGAATGATACGATCATTTCTTCTTTTATTACTTGCAACACTTTTTGCCGGCAACGGCTTTTCACAGGTAACAGAAGTGGACACCATTTATTCCGGCCATGTCAAAGACTCTTATGTTATCACTGTAAGAAAACCCTCCGGCTATTCTGATAAAAATAAATACCATCATGTGTATATCACCGATGGCTCTATAGGCATGGGTGACTATATCCTCGGTAAAAGTGATAGCTGGAAGGCGACCATTCCTTCAAACTGTGTTATTATCGCCATTTCCCATATTGGCGACTGGCATGATAAACGTCAACGGGATTTTATTCCGTCCGATATTTCAAAAAACGTGGAGACCAATTTTGGCAAGGCCGACAAGTTCTATCTCTTCCTGCAAAAGGAGCTGATCCCGGGGATTGAAAAGAAATACAGCAATAAAAAGGACCGGGTGTTCATCGGTCATTCTTTTGGCGGTTTGTTTTGTTTATATACTTTATTCAAAGATGATAAACTGTTCGACAGGCATTTTGCGATCAGCCCTTCTATTTGGGCCAACTATTATGAACTGGACAAGATCGAAGAAGCCTATTTCAAAAAGTCGAAAGCATTAAAAGCCAATGTAACAATCTATGTTGGCGGACTTGAATTTCTAAACAAGGTTCTCTATTCGTCAAGAGCATTTTTTAAAACCACCACCGATAGAAAATACAGCGGCTTTGCTATCAAAAAAGACGAGATCAGGAATGCCAATCATTTCAGCATCCGCAAACCTGCAGTGGACAGGATATTTGAGTCCCTGAAATAATGCCTTTAACTTGCAGGCTGAATTTTACTTATGATAACACAAACAGATACCCCCGTTATAAAACTCACGCAATTCTCGCATGGTGCAGGTTGTGGTTGTAAGATCGCCCCAAAAGTTTTGGATGAAATACTGAAAAGTAATGTGGCCATGCCCGATAACAAGAACCTGCTGGTCGGTAATCACAGTAAAGATGATGCAGCGGCATATGACCTGGGTAATGGAATGGCGCTGATCTCCACCACCGATTTCTTTATGCCGATCGTGGATGATGCGTTTGATTTTGGAAGAATAGCTGCGGCCAA
>CALRSN020000163.1:0-5950 GCA_943370865.1 Bordetella parapertussis | reverse complement strand
TGGATGGTTACTGGAGTTTCCGTTCTTTCTTTACCTATGGTCAGCCCATTAAATTCATTAAATCAAATGTGAACCTGAATGCCGGGTTTACCTACAGTAAAGTACCCGGCCTCGTAAATAATGTAAGCACTGTCTCTAACACTTACACCTACAGCACAGGAATTGTTATTGCGAGTAATATCAGTGAACGGATTGATTTCAATGTGTCGTACAATGCCAACTTTAATACAGTAAAAAATACAGTGCAACCTCAGCTGAACCAGAATTATATTACACAATCAGCAGGTGTGCAGGTAAACCTGCTGTCCAAATCCGGCTGGTTCCTGCAAAACGATATCAGTAATCAAACCTATAGTGGTTTATCAGAAGGCTTCAACCAGAGTTTCTGGTTATGGAATGCAGGTGTTGGAAAAAAATTCCTGAAAGACAGACGGGGAGAATTGAAGCTGACCGTATTTGACCTGTTGAAACAAAACCAGAGCATCACGAGAACAGTGGGTGATTCTTATGTGCAGGATGTACAAAACCTGGTGCTGAAACAATACTTCATGATGACCTTCACTTATAGTTTAAAGAATTTTGGAAAAGCCAAAGCTTCCAATAACCAGGAGCGAAGAGATCGTATGCCCATGTTTTAATCAAGAGCAATATTATTACCAAAGCCAACCTGTTCAATAGAAAATTTGCGTAATATCGTTGCCTGCTAAAAACGCAACGCTTGGATGAAAGGATATTAGTTGAACAACTGAAGCAGGGAGATGAATCCGCTTTTAAAACTATTGTTGAGACCTGGCAAAACATGGTCTTCAACACGGCTTTGGGTATTGTACAAAATGCCGAAGATGCGGAAGATATAGCGCAGGAAACCTTTGTACAGGTGTACCAGTCGGTTGGTTCTTTCAAAGGAGAGTCCAAGTTTTCTACCTGGTTATACCGGATCACTATTGCCAAGGCGCTGGATCATGAACGGAGGAAGAAACGCAAGAAGCGGTTCGGATTTGTCCGGAGCCTTTTTGGGGAAGACAGCGAGGTAGTGGTCAATCCACCTGATTTTAATCATCCCGGGGTGGTATTGGATAAAAAGGAAAAAGCAGCTACATTGTTTAAAACTATCACAGAGCTGCCCGAGAACCAACGGATCGCCTTTACCCTTCATAAGGTAGATGGCCTTAGTTATCAGGAAGTTGCGGAGGTAATGGAGACTACGGTGTCTTCGGTGGAATCGCTGATGCACCGGGCCAAGACCAACCTGAAGAAGAAGCTGGAAGATTATTATAAAGACAAAGAATAGGCACAGGTTTTAGAGACCAGCCAACGTCAAACTAAACGAATATGAAAATGAGACCCGACATTGACAGAAAAGTGCAGGAAACCCTCGAAAGTCTTGATGGCATTCAGCGGGCCGAACCGCAGCCATTCTTCTATACCCGGTTGACAGGTCGCCTGCAACACAATGAAAAAACAGTATGGGAAACCATGGGTTCATTCATTTCCCGGCCGGTAGTTGTTATTGCGGGCCTTTTTGTTATCCTGCTGGTTAATGCCTTTATGGTGTTGCGCCAGGATGTAACAACCACCAATGGAGGCTTTGTAGCCGATCAAACAGAACAACTGGTAACCGACAATGAATATGTGCTGGCTACTAACAGTAGTTTTGATTATGAAAATATCGACCGTCCATGAGTACTACATCCCGAAATAAAAACTTGGTCTTCATCATCGTAGTTTTATTGCTGACGAATATTGCAGTGCTGGCTTATTTCTTATGGTTTAAGAAACCAGTTGAGCGAAACCGTTTCACCCAGGAAAAAAGGGCTGGTATGGTGATAGAGATGCTGCAGAAAGAAGCCGGTTTTACTGATGAGCAGATCGCACAATATAAACAACTGAAAGATTTGCAGGAGAAAACAGTAAAACCCATGTTCGACGAAATGCGGAAAGCGAAAGATAGCTTGTTCCGGTTGATGACGAACCCGGGGATCAGCGACTCTCTTGTGAACAGTGTGGCTGATGTAATTGCACAAAAACAAAAAGCACTGGATCTGCAGACATTCAATCATTTTAAAAATGTCAGGGCCTTGTGTAAGGACCAGGCGCAGGCCGTAAAGTACGATTCGGCTGTTTTCCGGCTATTCAGAAAAATGGGAAAGCAAATGAAAAGAGGTGAACCCGCTGCCGAACCTAAAAAAGACTAGAATAATTTTCACATCGTTTAATCATACAAAACACAAATAACAACATGAAAAAACAAGTTTTGTTCCTGGCTTTTATCATGACAGGATTCATCAGCGTTAATGCGCAGCCAGGTGGAAGTTTCCGCCGTACTGTTGAGGAAAGAGTGGCAATGGTTCACCAAAAGTTGGATAGTGCCTTTCATTTTGATGCAGCCAAGCAGGCCCAGATAGATACAGTGTTTGCAAATTTTTACCGCAAGCAGGATGCCGTAAGACAAGAATTGATGAGTGGTGGCGAACGCCCCGATATGCAGGTAATGCGTGACAGGATGCAACCTATCATTGATGGAAGAGATAAAGAGTTAAAAGTATTATTAGGTGATGACAAGTTCACCATCTGGAAAAATGATATTGAGCCTGCTATGAATCCAAGGCGTGGCCCGGGTGGCGGAGGCCGTAACTAAAAGCGTTTTAGGGTTAATGGTAATTATAAGCCCCGGTTTGATAAAACCGGGGCTTCTCTTTTGTGTAAGGATTTTCACAGTACATATTCTTACTCTCAGCTTCGTTGCCTGAACCCGATCAATGATACTACGCCCATTACACCAATCGTAGCAAACAATAGTGTATTATTTCTTTTGGGCTGATCAGTAATCGTTTCCGCAACTGATGCATAACCAGCTTCTGCAGGAATAGATTTTTCTTCTTCCTCATTTAGCACCACATCCCAATCCTTATAGGTTTTACCGGTTAAATAGGCCAGCATTTCCATTTCATCGGAGCGGCGTTGCTTCAGGTCCTTGAGGTATTTTTTACCAGCATCACAACTAAAGTCACCGGTAGCAGGATGTGTAACAATATATCTCGCCTGGTAGCTTTCTGTGTTGGGCGTAACCTGGAATACCAGGTCCTGCGGAAACTTATCCCGGTTGTACCGTACATGCAAACGGGTAAAATAAACATTATCTGAGTAATCAAGGTCTTCGTCATCATCCACATCGCTGTAATCATTCCAGTCACGGTTGATCCACCATACTCCTGCCTGTACCAGGTCTTGTGTTGAAGGTGCAGTAGCCACACATGGGTCACACTTCACATAATTCTTCGGACTCACATCCCAGGCGTATTCCAGCATGGCCAATGCTTTTCCTTCTTTGTTCCATTGATGCTGGAAAAGGTTGGCATAGAAATTCCCAAAGTTGTTTTTTACAAACAGGGGGACATTCTTGGAAGTGGGTAATGAAAACGTCCTGTAGTTTGTTGTTTCTATTCTTCCTTTTTTAGTAAAGGCATACACGATCATATCCTGGTCACCATCGGCATTGGCCATTCCCAGCCGGATGGGTAACATGAATTTTGGAGACGAAAAACTGATTTGTAAAGGACGAAGAAAATTACCGGGCAGTTTTTTCTTTTCTTCCTCATTTACTTTTACTACAAAGAATTTCAGGTTGCTTTTGATATAAGGCTCCAGTACTTCATCAGCACCTGCCGGAATCTTATACCCATTTTCATCCAGCCAGGTTTTTAACCCGGAACTTTCTTTGGCACTCAGGATCAGAATATCATATTCACCAACAAGATATTTAGCTTCCACTTTTACACCCAGGTCTTTTCGCTTGGCCGTGCCCATACCTGTTACCACTACTTCGTTTAACTGAATCCCGGCAGCTTTATCGCTTAACCGGTCTTCAAGGCCATAACGATTACATGGATTCTGGTCATAATATTCTACCAGCCGTGGTTTACTATATTCATTCAGGGTATTAAAAATGGCCTGGTCCACTACTTTGATATCTTTTTTCTGTAATACTACCGGCACGGGCACCACCATGGCAAAGTCTTTCAGGTTGCCTTTAAAATCATTGTACATAGTGATCACATTCCGGTTGCCATCCCGTACCAAAATGACCTGTGATGTTTTATTCTTCAGCGTTCCATCTGCTTTGCTGACATAGAAGCCGCAGAATGCAGCGGCTTCGTGACCGATCATAGCGGCGAGGATGATCACCGCAGCTCCTTTTTTCAAAATTGGCTTCATGACTATATGTTTTAGTTTTAAAATGAATGAGAACGATAGCACTGCGGGAGACCAGTTGAAATTTTTCGCTTTGAAAATTTTATCTAATAAAGGAACCAGCGGAGCTGCTACTACCAATACCCAGATGAGTGTGTTGTATTTCCATTTAAAAGCAGCGAGGTAAAAGGCAATAATTGCTATCAAAACTGCCCACAGTATTCTTGCCAGTGGATGATTGGGTGATGTCCTCGGATCGCTGATCATAAAAAAAGTGAACAATAAAAGACTGCCTGTACTGACAGAATGAATAAAATGATCCAGGGGCCAACCCAGTACGTACACCTGCCTCCAGTATAAAAGGCCTATGAAAGTGAAAAGAAAGGCTAAAGAAATATCCAGCTTCTGAACTCTTGTTACCACGATTGTTCCCAATGTGATAACGGTAAAAAATATAATTGCATCACTACCCCATTGCCCCGGGCTCAACCAGGCATCATTAGTAAAAAATAAACAGGCCACAATGCCGAAAGCAGAAGGATTGAAAATATGTTTTTGCTTCCAGCGGAAGATATATTTAGAGATAACGGTTAAAAAGGCAGCGAGCAAACTGATCTGCCAGCTATTGGTCTTTAATAAAAGACACAAACTCATGGCACTGATCAAAACACTGAAGCCCCAGCGGTCAAATTCATGGGGCTTCAACGGTCTTTTTGCTTTTATCGAATCAGCTGCATACTGAAACAATAAGCAGCCGGCAATACTGATACTAATATGTTGCCAATCAGCCTCCCAGCCAAGGATCAATATTCCATAGCTTAAAAAAATAACCTGGAAAATAACCTGGAAATAACGGGGATCAAGGCGCAGCATTTGCTGTTGCATAAGCAAGTATTTGCCTATGGGATGATGCCGGCAAAAAAATTACACAAGCGACCAGGGAATTATTCTTTTCTGCACATTGAAATAGGGCGAACTCCCCGTGTGGAACTTATGTAAGATTGCATCATTAACTCCTGCATAGCTCAACTACCCATCCACTCTTTGAAAGCTGCCACATTTTCCTGGCTTACGATTACTTCTTCATTAACAACCGGCTCTATTTCCAGTTGCAGTTTGCTCTTTGGATAGGTTTTGATCTTCTTGATGGCGGTAAGATGCACCAGGTATTTCCTGTTTACCCGGTAAAATTGTGAAGGATCCAATTGTTTTTCTATATCTGCCAGTGATTGGTCCAGTATAAATTTCTGGTTTTTATTATCCACCATACAAACCAGTTTGTGAGTGGCATAGAAATAAGCAATATCCTCTGTTCTGACAGTTATATAATCAAGCCCCCTTTTCACCAGGAATCTTTTCTTGTAGCCCGTTCCGGCAGGTTGCTGCTGCCATTGCATCAGGTGTTGAAAGCTGGAGGCAAAATGCTGTTTTAGTTTATCGTATTTATTTAAAGCGGTTTCCAGTTTATCCTGCTTTACAGGTTTTAATAAATAATCAATACTGTTGTGTTCAAAAGCCTCCTGCCAGTATTCGTCAAAAGCGGTACAGAAAATAACCGGGCTGCTGATATTGATTTTTTCAAATATTTTGAATGAAAGGCCATCGCTTAATTCTATGTCCATAAACAAAAGATCAGGCATTGGGTTTTGTTGCAGCCAATCCACAGATGTTTTAATACTACTTAATACAGCTACAATCTCTATAGCTGATTGCATTTTTTGTATGGCCTTGATCAATTTTTCAGCCGCAGGTTTTTCAT
>CALRSN020000162.1:0-5974 GCA_943370865.1 Bordetella parapertussis | reverse complement strand
CTGCCGCTTCATTTGGAATGAATTTACCTTGTGTAACGGTCTTATACAGGTTGTACACCATGAAGAAAGCACCGGTCAGGTATAACGCACCACCAATACTTCTCAGGATATAGAATGGTTTGATATTAGTAACGGTATCCAGGAAGTTGGGGAATTTCAGGTTTCCTTCTGGTGTAAATGTTTTCCAGGATATGCTTTGTTCAAAACCAGCCCAGTACAGCGGCACAGCATAAATGATGATACCAATAGTGCCCAGCCAGAAGTGATTAGTGGCTAATTTCTTTGAGTATAAATTAGTGCCCCACATTTTCGGGATCATATAATAGAGGATCGCAAAAGCAAGGAATCCATTCCAGCCAAGCCCCCCGATATGAACGTGGGCAATGGTCCAGTCGCTGAAGTGAGAGATCGCATTAATACTCTTCAAACTCAGCATCGGGCCTTCAAAAGTGGACATACCATAACAGGTAATGGCCACCACCATGAATTTCAAAACAGGATCTTCACGAACTTTATCCCAGGCACCACGAAGGGTAAACAATCCATTTAGCATACCACCCCAGCTCGGAGCGATCAGCATTACGGAGAATACAACACCCAGTGATTGAGCCCAGTCAGGCAATGCCGTATATAACAGGTGGTGAGGACCAGCCCAGATATACAAAAAGATCAATGCCCAGAAGTGGATAATGGAAAGACGGTACGAATAAACGGGCCTGTTAGAAGCTTTGGGCAGGAAGTAATACATCAAACCAAGCACAGGGGTGGTGAGGAAGAAAGCCACGGCGTTGTGACCATACCACCATTGCACCAGTGCATCCTGCACACCTGCATACCAGCTATAACTTTTAAATGCAGAAACAGGTATTTCAATAGAATTGACAATATGCAGCATAGCTACTGTAACCCAGGTAGCTATGTAGAACCAGATGGCAACATAGAGGTGTCTTTCCCTTCTTTTAATGATGGTGCCAAACATATTGATACCGAAAACAACCCAGATCAGGGTAATGGCAATGTCAATCGGCCATTCCAGCTCAGCATATTCTTTACCGGTTGTAAAACCTAACAGCAACGTAATGGCTGCTGCTGCAATGATGGCCTGCCAACCCCAGAAATGAATCCAGCTGAGTTTGTCGCTGAACATTCTTGCCTTACACAACCGTTGCAGGGAGTAATAAATACCACAAAAGATAGAATTACCTACAAAGGCAAAGATGATCGCATTGGTATGCAACGGGCGGAGACGTCCGAAGGTAGTGGGGGCAAAATTCAAACTGCTTTCCGGGTAATAGATCTGGATAGCAGCCCAAAGACCCGCCAGCATACCCACTATCCCAAACACGATAGTGGCTATACCAAATGCCTTTACAATTTTGTTGTCATAATAGAACTTTTCGACTTGCATAAGCTGGATTGTTTTTTGAATTATACTGTTTTGGTAGATGAAGCAGGTTTGTCATCAAAAAGAATACGGGAGGATGGTGAGTAATCATCTTCAAACTGGCCAGACTTAACACCCCACAGAAATGCCACCAGGAAAAGGGCGGCAACAGAAATGCTGGCTATCAGCAAAATGATAATCACACTCATACTTTTGATTTTACGTTCCTGTAAAAATATTTTTCGGGTACCCGGTAAAGCATAACAAGTATCAACAGGGGAACTGATTTTCATCAAACTGTAAAAAGATTGATGAAAGACAAGTTTTTTACAGTTTCATCCGGCGGGCCAGCAGGCTGCTGCTGCCAAAAGTGAGCAGTAAAATGCTGAGGGAACTGCTGGGCATCAGGATCGCCGCTACCAGGGGAGACAGGTTTCCCTGCACTGCAAAGGCGATCCCGATAATATTATATACGATGGACATGACAAAGCTGGCCACCACGATATTCCGGTTGGCACGACACAGCCGGATGAATTTGGTGAGTCGTGAAAACTGCCGGGCCTCAATAATGGCATCGCTGGAGGGAGTGAAATTGTTGGTTTGTTCAGCCACTGCAATACCGATATCGCTTTGTTTCAAGGCCCCTGCGTCATTCAGCCCGTCACCGATCATCATTACTTTTTCACCCTGTTGCTGTAATTGCTGGATGTATTGGAGTTTATCTTCCGGTTTTTGGTGAAAGAGCAGGGTGGCTTTGCGTCCCAATAACCTTTCCAGGTTGACTTTTTCGGCTTCATTATCTCCGGAAAGAACAGATAAGCGATAATCATTTTTCAATTCATTCAACAGCTGGGGAATTGCTTCCCGGTAATGGTTGCTGAACAGGAAGAAACCATACACTTTGTTATTGATGCTGACATACACGGCTGTTCCGGGTTGTGTATTGTGTTTACCAGCTACAAACTCATAAGAACCTGATCTCAACAAGTCGCCGTTTACAGATCCTTCAACACCCATTCCTGTAGTTTCTTTAAAACCTGCTACTTCTATATTTTTCGGAATACCCAAATGTTTTGCCAGCGCCTTACTCAGCGGGTGATTGGAACAGGATGCTAATGCAGCCACCTGCTGTTGCTGGTAAGCTGTGAGCGGTGTGCCCTCATAATTAATATCCTGCTGCTGGGTGGAAGTAAGTGTCCCGGTTTTATCAAAAACAATATGCGTGGCTTTGGCCATATCTTCAATGGTCTGAGCACTGCGCAGGTAAAAATGATTATGGCCCAGGATGCGAAGGATATTCCCGTTGGTAAATGTATTGGATAATAACAGGGCACAGGGACAGGCAATGATAAAAATAGCAGTAACGGCGGGCCATAGTTTGGACGGATCATTTAGCTGCCAGTAAATACCAGTGACAAGGGCAATGGTTAAAACGATATAAGTAAAATACCGGCTCAGCAGGTGAACGAATGAAACGCTTTTTGCCTGTTCCTGTTTTTTAAATTCATCCCGGTTCCAGAGTTTGGTCAGGTAGCTTTGCGCCACTTCCTTCACTACCAGTATTTCGATATTACCTTCGGTTTGTTTACCACCTGCATAAACCAGTTCACCTACTTCTTTTAGTACGGGTAGCGATTCACCAGTCACAAAGCTATAATCGATAAAGGCTTTTCCTTTGGAGAGGATACCATCAGCCGGTATCAGTTCTTCATTATGAATCAGTAAAGTGTCGCCGGGTTTCAGATCGGGTAAGGTGGTAGGAACTTCAGTATTTTCTTTTAATACCGATACAGCAATGGGGAAATAGGATGTATAATCCCTTTCAAAAGAGAGTTGGCGGTAGGTTTTATCCTGTACGATACGGCCGGCCAGCATAAAAAATACAATACCGGTCATCGAGTCAAAATAACCGCCACCGGTTCCGCTGATCACTTCCCAGGCGCTGCGTATAAATGTTACAATAATAGCTAATGCGATAGGTGCATCAATATTCAGGAACTTATGCTTTAAACTTTTCCAGGAAGATTCGTAAAAAGGAAGAGATGAATAGAGCAGTACAGGAATGGCCAATGCAAAATTGGCCCAGCGGAACATGCCCCTTAAGCCAACCTCGCTGGCGTCAATGCCCAGGTATTCGGGAAAACTCATCAGCATGATATTGCCAAAGCAAAAACCGGCAATGCCCAGTTGGTAAACCATGCTTTTGTTGATCGCCGGCCTTTTTTCTTTCAGGTCGTTCAGGCTTATATAAGGTTCATAACCAATACTGGTTAATGTTTCAGCTACTTTCCGAAGACTGGTTTGCGGAGTAAGCAGCACGATATCAACTTCCTTGCGGGTAAAATTGACTTTGCTGGAAACAACGCCTGGATCTAAACGGTGCAGGTTCTCCAGCAGGTATAAGCAGGAGCTGCAGTGCATCTGCGGCAGGTAAAAAGTAACATGTACCTGTTTATCATCCCGGAAACTAATCAATTGCACCTGTATCTTATCATCATCCAGGAAAGCGAATTTATCCTTTCGCACATGCACCCGCTGGTTGATACCGGGGTTCTCATTCAGGTTATAATATTCGCAAAGCTCACTCTGGTTCAGGATCTGGTACACCATTTTGCAGCCATCGCAGCAAAATATCTTTTCCGCCACATGAATTTTTTCATTGGCGCAGGTTTCCCCGCAATGGTAACAATGTAGTTGCTGGTCAGTGATAACAGGTGAAGCCATAGTTTCCGTAATCTAAGGCTGCTAAAGTAAAAGGAGGGGGTCTGGGGGGGTATGAGTAACTTCACCGTTAAAGCTGATTTTTATCAAAAGAGTCTTTTGACTATTTTGCAGCCCGATTCACCAAAATATCCCGCATGACCCAACGCACTATCCTGATCATCGATGATAATGAAGATATCAGGGAAAATACAGCAGAAATTCTATCCCTGGGTGGCTACAGAACCGTCACCGCAGAAAATGGAAAGAGAGGAGTGGAAGCTGCTTTAGCCGAAAAGCCAGACCTGATCGTTTGTGATATTATGATGCCGGAACTGGATGGATACGGTGTTTTGCACCTGCTCCGCAAAAACCCGGAGACAGAAGATATTCCCCTGATCTTTTTAACTGCTAAGGCAGAAAGAAGCGATTTGCGTAAAGGAATGGAGATGGGAGCGGATGATTATGTGACCAAACCTTTTGAAGAGATCGAACTGATGAATGCCATCGAATCCCGCCTGAAGAAAATTGATGTACTGCAGAAAAAATACAGTGCTACCGGTAAAGGGTTGAGTGAGCTGGCCAATGACCTTCGGGCCAATGGTATGCTGCAATTCAACCTGGATAATTATAATTCAGAATTATATTCCAAAAAACAGGTGATCTATGGTGAAGGGAAAAGGCCAAGGTTCCTGTATTATGTAGTGAAAGGCAAAGTGAAGGGGTTCAAGACACATGAGGATGGAAAAGAATACATTACCGACCTGTACAGCGATGGCGATTTTATCGGCTATCCGGCCCTGATCGAGGAAAAAAATTATGATGATTCAACAGTGGCGCTTGAAGAAACGGAGATCATCCAGATTCCGAGAGACGAATTCCAAGAAATGATTGCCGGTGATATTGTGGTGGCTTCTAAATTCATCCGCATCATCACCCAGAATGTGAAAGAGAAGGAAGAAAGATTATTAAGCCTTGCTTATAGCTCTTTGCGGAAAAGAGTGGCGAAGGCGCTGGTGGATATCCATGGCAAATTCAATTCCGCCGGTGAGAATAAACCGATTGAAATTTCAAGAGAAGATATTGCTCACTATGTGGGTACAGCTACGGAATCACTGATCAGGACCCTGAGCGATTTCAAGAACGAGAAACTGATCGAGATAAAAGAAGGTAAGATCAGTATTATCAACCTCGAGAAGTTGAAGAACCTGCTGTATTAAAATAAAAAGCCCATGCCTTTCATCTGATGGCATGGGCCGCCCTTCCGGGCACATCCTGTTTTAGTTCACAGAAATGCTTTTGATTTTCTTCGGTGCAATGATCTCTGTTTTAGGGATCATGACCTTTAATTCCCCGTTTTTATATTCTGCGGCAATCTTGCCCGCATCACAGTTTTCAGGGAGGGTAAAGCTTCTGCTCCAGCTGCTGTAATTATATTCACGACGATTAAAGCGGCCATTCTTTTCTTCTTTCTCTTCTTTTTCTTTCTCAGCACTGATGGTCAGCATATCGTCATAGGCTTCTACCTTAAAGTCTTTCTTTTCCATACCGGGAGCAGCCACGCAGAGTTTGAATTCCTTGTCAGTTTCGGAAACATTTACAGCGGGTACATTCATCACTTTGCCCATATTAAAAAATTCGTCGATCGGGGCGTTAAAGAATTTTTCCATCCAGCCACTGTCAAACAAAGTGGGCCAGGAGGTTCTGTGCTTTTCTACAGCTTTGGTTTCCATATCTCCTATTTAAGGGTGAATGAATATTGTTGACAGAAGCAATGTAAAATGGGGTAAATGGGAAAACCAATGACTAATATTATCCCATTGTTGATATTGATCAGTACTTTCTGCTGTAAGATGGTGTAACTTTTACAGATACCTTTTAATCATCCAT
>CALRSN020000161.1:0-5987 GCA_943370865.1 Bordetella parapertussis | reverse complement strand
CCACAGGAGGGGCTTTAGAAACATAAAGATTGATAAGTTCTTCATAGTCCCGTAGGGACTAAATATGGGTAGCCCGGATACGATCCGGGGTAAATGATGGATGAAATGTTTTCAGAACCCCATCGGGGTTCAATATTGATGAATAGAGTTTGAAATGATGAAGAGTGCGACGCAACGGAAGTTTATCCGTGTTAATGTCGCTGGTTAAATAAAAAATATCATGGCTGTAAAAACAAAAAAGGCTGCGCCTAAAAAAAGTAACACGATCAAACTAAAATTTGATACTTCTTGGACCTATGCACCGGCACCGGAAAGTAAAAGTGCGGCAACCATCAATAAGCAATATGACCTGTTCATTGATGGTAAATGGCAGCAACCACTGAGTAAAAAATATTTCGGCACCATCAACCCGGCCAATGAAGAAAAACTGAGCGAAGTGGCCGATGCCAATGCTGCTGATGTGGACAAAGCAGTAAAAGCAGCAAGATCTGCTTATGATAAAGTGTGGAAGAAAATGCCGGCTAAAGAAAGAGCTAAGTATATTTTCCGCATAGCGAGGATGGTGCAGGAAAAAGCAAGAGAACTCGCCATCATCGAAACACTGGATGGCGGTAAACCGATCCGGGAGAGCCGCGACTTTGATGTACCTACCGCTGCCAATCATTTCTTTTATTATGCAGGCTGGGCTGATAAATTAGAATATGCATTTCCTAATCGGAGAACTGAGCCATTGGGTGTGGCCGGACAGATCATTCCCTGGAATTTTCCTTTATTAATGGCCGCCTGGAAAATTGCACCGGCTTTAGCAACCGGCAACACCGTTGTATTAAAACCGGCTGAAACAACACCACTGACTGCATTGAAGTTGGCAGAAATAATCCAGGAAGCAGATCTGCCTCCGGGTGTGGTAAATATATTAACCGGTGCAGGTGCCACGGGTGCTGCTATTGTTAATCATCCCGATATCAATAAAATTGCTTTCACAGGATCAACAGAAGTAGGCAAGATCATTCAACGGGCTATTGCCGGTACGAATAAAAAAGTGACACTGGAACTGGGCGGTAAAGCTGCCAATATCATTTTTGAAGATGCCCCGATTGACCAGGCTGTTGAAGGAGTGATCAATGGTATCTTTTTTAACCAGGGTCACGTTTGCTGCGCCGGTTCAAGATTGTATGTACAGGAATCGGTTGCTAAAGAAGTGATCCGGAAATTAAAAGACCGGCTGGAATCATTGATCGTTGGTGATCCGCTGGATAAGAATACCGATATCGGGGCGATCAATTCCAAAGCCCAGTTAGAAACGATCAGGAAATACATCAGTATTGGTAAAAAAGAAGGTGCAGAAATGTATGAGAACAGTTGCCGCCTGCCGGGCAAAGGCTTCTTTTGTCGCCCCACCCTTTTTACCAATGTGGCACAAAGCAACCGCATAGCGCAGGAAGAGATCTTTGGACCGGTATTATCTGTCCTCACCTTCCGGACAGATGATGAAGTGATTGAAAAAGCCAATAACTCACCGTATGGGTTGAGTGCCGGTGTATGGACGGATAAAGGATCAAAAATCTTTAATATGACCAAACGAATGAGAGCCGGTGTGGTATGGGCGAATACATTTAATAAGTTCGACCCCACATCACCATTTGGTGGTTATAAAGAAAGTGGGTTTGGAAGAGAGGGGGGATTGCATGGGCTTCTTCCTTACTTAAATCTTATCAATTAAATCAGGTACAAAAATTAAAGATGGAGAAAGCAATAAAAAAATCTTCGTTGCAAATAAGTGAGAATGGTTTGAAAAAAACTATTTCTTCCAAACGTCTTGAAGTACTAAAGACCTATAAAATCTATATCGGTGGGCAATTCCCGAGAACGGAATCCGGCCGTTATTATATCCCCACCAATGCAGCGGGCAAAAAACTGGCGAATGTCTGTCTCAGTTCAAGAAAAGATTTCCGCGATGCTGTTGTGGCGGCAAGAGGAGCTTTTGGCGGCTGGAGCAGCAGGGCAGCTTTTAACCGCAGCCAGATCTTATACCGCATGGCAGAAATGCTGGAAGGCAGAAAAGCACAGTTTATTGAAGAACTTATTCTACAAGACGCCACGAAAGCCAAAGCAGAAAAAGAAGTGAACCTTGCTATCGACCGGCTGATCTATTATGCCGGCTGGTGTGATAAATTTCAGCAGTTGTTCAGTGCGGTGAACCCGGTGGCCTCCTCCCATTTTAATTTCTCTGTTCCGGAGCCAACAGGAGTGGTTGCTGTTATTGCACCACAAGGCGACTCCTTATTGGGTTTGGTGTCTGTAATTGCACCTGTTATTGCCGGGGGTAATACCTGCGTGGTGCTGGCCTCCGAAACTAAACCGCTCTGTGCCGTTACGTTTGCAGAAGTACTGAATTCATCTGACCTGCCGGGCGGAGTTGTCAATATTTTAACAGGTAAACCGGCAGAACTGACCAGTTGGTTCGTTGATCATATGGATGTTAATGCAACCCTTTACTGTGAAAACAATTCTGATACACAGAAAATGATCAGGGAGAAATCTGCTTCTAACCTGAAACGGGTTTCTTTATATGATAAGATAGACTGGTATAGTAAAGAAGGTGAATCACCTTATTTCATTATGGATACCCAGGAAATAAAAACAACCTGGCATCCTGTGGAGAATATTGCCGGGGCTGGTGGCGGTTATTAATTTTGGTAAGATATTTGTCTTTATGAGATATATGAAAATGATCTCTTTTATTGCAGTTATACTTTTTGCAGCAACAAGTCATGCACAGGATACTATCTGGAAAAAAACAGCAGATACTAATGCTATCGTGGTACATAAGGATCCGCGGCTGGACTTATTGGTTAAAAAACAGGTGCAGATCAATGAAGAGACCAGCCGGGATGCCCGTCGGGTTGCCAAGGGCTTCCGCCTTATGATTATTACCACCAATAACCGGGATGAAGCCATGGCGGCCAAGACAAAAGTGTACACCCTCTTTCCCGAACTCAAAGCGTATATGTGGCACCAGTCTCCTTATTATAAACTCAAAGTGGGCAATTTCAAAGAGAGAAAAGAAGCGGAGGAGTACCAGAAGAGGCTGAAGATCTATTTCCCAAAAGGAGTGTTTATCATGCCTGATAAAGTAGAAGTGAAACCAGGTAAGTACGAAGAAAACGAAATGGAGATCACACCTTAAAAGATAAGCGTTATACTATTTAAATTGTATACCAAAATCCCCGCCTGCTACCAGCCGGGGATTTTTTATGCCTGCTGTACAGCCCTTCGGCGCTAAGTAGTACTTTTGAGCCATGATAGCAGAGAAGATCAAAGCACTGGCGAAACAATATGCACCGGAATTCATTGATATCCGTCATCACCTGCATGCACACCCCGAATTAAGCTACCAGGAATATGAAACATCGAAGTTTGTGCAGGATAAACTGTTTGAACTGGGCATTCCTTTCGATATAAAAGCTACAACCGGCGTTATTGGTTTGATCAAAGGACGCAATCCTAATTCAAGGATCATTGCACTTCGTGCCGATATGGATGCGTTGCCCATTCAGGAAGAAAATGATATACCCTATAAATCAACCAACGACGGCGTGATGCATGCCTGCGGTCATGATGTGCATACCACTTGTTTATTGGGAGCAGCAAAAATTCTGAATGAACTACGGAATGAATGGGAAGGAACGATTAAGCTGATCTTTCAACCCGGAGAAGAAAAGAATCCCGGTGGCGCCAGCCTCCTGATCAAAGAAGGGGTATTAGATAACCCGGCACCTTCCTGCATATTCGGTTTGCATGTGCATCCCGGTTTAGCGGTTGGCAAAATGAGTTTCCGTGCCGGTAAAGTGATGGCCAGCGCCGATGAATTGTATATCACTATAAAAGGGAGAGGAGGTCATGCGGCTTCTCCCCATTTATGTATTGACCCGATACTGATCGCATCCCACCTGATCATTGCATTGCAGCAGGTGGTAAGCCGCAACAATGATCCGCACAATCCAACTGTTTTATCCATTACTTCTTTCAAAGGCGGTGAAACAACCAATGTAATCCCTAATGAAGTAAAACTGAAAGGAACATTCAGGGCCATGGACGAAACCTGGCGTTTCAAAGCACATGACCTGATCCGGAAAATGGCAACTGATCTTGTACATAGTATGGGTGGGAAAATAGACCTGCTGATTGATGTAGGTTATCCCTCCGTTTATAATAATGAAGCTCTCAATGAGATCACCAAAGAAAAAGCAGTTGCGTTTATTGGTGAAACGAACGTGGAAGAAACTGAAAAGAGAATGGGGGCTGAAGATTTTGGTTATTATTCCCAGCAAATACCCGGTTGTTTTTTCCGGCTGGGTGTAATGAATAAAGAAAAAGGCATTACATCAGGGGTACACACGCCTACTTTTAATATCGATGAATCAGCTATTGAAATTGGCATGGGTATGATGGCCTGGCTGGGCAGCAGTGTTAAAAGCTGACCATTCATGCAACGATATATTTTCAGCTGTTGTCAGGAAAAATAAACGGATATATGAGAGTTGTATTTTTTTGCCTGGCGATTACCCTTATTGTTGTTTCCTGCAAAAAATCGGGAGAGACTGAAAATCCCAACCTGTTACGTTTAGCGGATTGTAAGAACTATGTCAATAGCACAGAAACCGTTTCACTCTGTTTTGACAGCCTGGTCACCGATTCCCGCTGCCCGGAAAAAGCGATATGTGTATGGGAAGGCACAGCAATTGCTAAGTTTTCCTTCACTAAAAACAATACCACCTACCCGGTAAAACTTTCCACGCATGAATTTTTTCCGCAATTTCCAACGGATACGATCATCGAAAATTATAAGATAGAATTTCTCAATCTTTATCCCTACCCCGGCACTCATTCATTACCAGTTCCTTTCTACAAGATCAAAGCAGAAGTAAAAGTCACGAAGCTTTAAGCAACGGGCAAACTCTTACTGATTGCATTGAAACCTGACGCCGGTTGCCTGTTATCTGCATTCGGATTATATTTTTGTACCTTGCAGCCCCGAAACAAGGAATGTGCAGAATGGATCAATACTAAAAATCCGGTATGAACAAAAACGAATTGCGGAAACAACAGGCCCTCGAATATCATGCAAAAGGGAGGCCCGGAAAAATAGAAGTCATCCCCACTAAAGAAGCCAAAACCCAACGAGATCTTTCGCTTGCCTATTCACCCGGCGTGGCCGCTCCCTGTCTTGAAATAGCAGCCAATCCCGACGACGTTTATAAATACACTGCCAAAGGCAACTTAGTAGCTGTTATCAGTAATGGTACTGCAGTGCTGGGCCTTGGTGATATTGGCCCCGAAGCCTGCAAACCGGTGATGGAAGGAAAAGGAGTATTATTCAAAATATTTGCAGATATAGATGTATTCGACATTGAGATCAATGAAAAAGATCCGGAGAAATTTGTACAGATCGTTAAAGCATTGGAACCGACGTTCGGCGGCATCAACCTGGAAGACATCAAAGCTCCTGAATGTTTTTACATTGAGAAAAAACTGAAGGAGATCATGAAGATCCCGATCATGCATGATGACCAGCATGGTACGGCGATCATCAGCGCAGCCGCTTTACTGAATGCCTGCGAGATCCAAAAAAAGAAACTGGATAAAGTAAAATTCGTGGTGAATGGTGCCGGCGCTGCAGCCGTTGCCTGTATGAAATTGTATATCTCCTTAGGTGCTAAAAGAGAGAATTTCCGGGTATTTGACAGTAAAGGTCTTATTCATGAAAGCCGCACCGACCTGGATGAACTGAAAAAGGAATTCATCGTATCCGGCAAGAATGTGACATTGGTGGAAGGCATGAAAGATGCCGATGTATTTATCGGGTTGAGCAAGGGTGGTGTGATCAGTGCTGATATGATAAAAAGTATGGCCAAAAATCCTATTGTTTTTGCTATGGCCAACCCTGATCCCGAGATCAGTTATGAAGATGCAACCGCCGCAAG